>DATHJR010000026.1:0-3992 GCA_035286525.1 Gemmatimonadaceae bacterium
CACGAGGTGCGTACCGTGCTCGAGGCATCGAACGGGCGAGACGCGATCGCGATGGCCGAGCGGGAGCGACCGGGGTTGGTGATCATCGACCTTGGACTGCCGGACATGGAAGGCATCGACGTCTGCAGAGCCATTCGCGGGTGGTCGAGCGTGCCGATTCTCGTCCTGTCGGCACGCACGGACGAGCAGGAGAAGGCAAGCCTGCTCGAGGCTGGTGCCGACGACTATGTCACGAAGCCCTTCAGCACCGTCGAGCTGCGCGCGCGGGTGCGCGCAGCCGTCCGCCGATCGCAGATGCCGCCTGTCCCCGGTACCGACGCGCCGATCGTCGTCGGTGACCTCGTGATCGATACTGCGCGGAGGGTCGTCACGAGAGCGGGGTCCGACGTGCACCTGACTCCGACCGAGTGGGGGCTGTTGCGCGTGCTCGTCGCGAACGCGGGTAAGCCGGTGACGCACGAGCGACTCTTCCACGCGGTGTGGGGACACGCGGAGGGCGATGCGCAGCTCTATCTGCGCGTCTACGTCGCTCACTTGCGGCGCAAGCTCGAGGGAGATTCGTACCAGCCGCGCCTGATCCTGACGGAGCCGGGCGTCGGCTATCGATTGGTGCTCGCGCCATGAAGATGGCGGCGCTGTCGTCCGAGGGCACCGGCGCTCGCGCGGAGAGCGTGCAGCGCTGGGTGATCGCGTTCGTCGCGCTCTTTGCGCTCACCGGCGCGATGCTGCTCGTCCGCACGGATCTCGAGAAGGCGCACGTCGCTCTCCTGTACCTGCTTGTCGTGCTCATCGGAAGCGCCGTCGATGGCAGTGCGCTCGGATTGACGCTCGCCGGCGGCGCATTTCTGCTGTTCGACTGGTTCTTCGTTCCGCCGTACAACACGCTTGGCGTGACGAATCCGCTGGACTGGCTCGTGCTGGCATCGTTTCTCGTCACGAGCATTGTCGCCGCACAGCTGTTGGCGCAAGCGCAACGGCGCACGCAGGAGGCGCGTGCCCGCACGCTCGAGGTGGAGCGGTTCTCGACGCTCGGCGCAGAGACGTTGAATGCCGCTGAGCCGGTGGAGGCGCTCGCGGCGATCGCGGAGGTCATTCGCGCCACGCTCGCTGTGGACAGCTGCGACATCTACGTGCATCGCGGCAAGGACGCCGATCTCGAGCTGCTCGCGCACGCCAGTGCGCCGAAGGTCGCCGGCTCCACGCTGACGGTTGCGCGCGCGGGAGGGCTTCTGGAGTGGGTGGGTGGTCGGAAGGAGATGGCGGTGGAGCGACAGGATGGCACCGTGACCGTCGGCACCGTGGTCGAGGACGCGAGCGCTGGCACTCGCGATGAGGCACGCGCTGGCTGGTTCCTGTCCTGGGGCGACATCGCCGACGCACGCGCGATCGCCATTCCGCTGACCGTGCGCGGACGCTCGGTTGGAGTGTTGCGAGTGGCGAACGAGCCACACGTCGACCTCGCGCCGGGCCAGCGCGAGTTTCTCAACGCGCTGTCGTACTATGCGGCTCTGGGCGTCGAGCGCGTGCAGCTCGCGGCCGACGCATCACACACGGCCGCGCTTCGCGACAGGGACCGTCTGAAGAACGCGCTGCTCGCGGCCGTGTCGCACGATCTTCGCACTCCGTTGACGACGGTCAAAGCGCTCGCACACACCATCGTCGAACGGGGCGCCGGGCCGGGTGACTCCAACGCGATCTCGATCGAAGAGGAGGCGGACCGACTCACTTCGCTCATTACGGACCTGCTCGACTATTCGCGGCTCACCGGTGGCGCGTTGTTCCTTGCTCCGCAGATCGAGAGCGCGGATGATCTGATTGGCGCCGCGCTCGCACGCGTGCGCGGCATCGTCGAAACGCGTTCGGTTCGCGTCACCGATGATGAAGCGATCATGCTTCTCGGCCGGTTCGATTTCGTCAACTCGGTGCGGGTAGTCGTCAACCTCATCGAGAACGCGGTGAAGTACAGCCCGCCCGATACGCCAATCGAGATCGGCGTGCATCGCGAAGGGCAGAATCTCGTGATCTCGGTAGCCGATCGTGGAGTCGGCGTGAGCGCACAGGATCGGGAGCGGATATTCGAGCCGTTCTACCGTTCCCCGGGCACCCCGCCAGCGGCGCACGGCGCGGGGCTCGGGCTTGCGATCGCGCGCGGACTCGCGATCGCGCAGGGGGGCGACGTCGCCTACGAGCCACGCCCGGGCGGGGGAAGTGTGTTTTCACTGCTGCTGCCCGCGGTCGAGCAACCAGCGCTGGCCGAGTAGCGTCGCCGCCGTGCGGCGACGTGTCGTCGCGCGTCAACAGCGCTCGAACTCTTAACAAAATTTTTACTCCTCGAAGCCGCAATGTTAATGCGGCTTTAACGCGTGTGCCCATAGCCTTGACCGTCGGGTTACCGAGAGGTCAAATGGGCGACGTGATTTATGTGGCGGTAGTGGTGGCGTTCTTCGCACTCATGCTGGCGTACATCAGGGGCTGCGTCGCGCTCGGCCAGGAAGAGTCGAGCGAAACGGAGCGGCCATGAGCGCGGAAACCGTAATTGCGGCGCTGGTGAGCGTGGCGCTGCTGGCGTACCTGTTGTACACGCTCCTGCGTCCGGAGCGGTTCTGACATGACTGTGAGTGGCTGGTTTCAGATCCTCTTCTACTCGGCGATTCTTCTCGCCGTCACGAAGCCCGTGGGCCTCTATGTGCTCAAGGTCTACGATGGCTCGTTGCGGTGGCTCGCGCCAATCGAGCACGTCATCTATCGGGTGTGTGGCGTGGATGCCGACGAGGACCAGCACTGGACCCGGTATGCCGCGGCCGTGCTTCTGTTCAGCGCCGCATCGTTGCTCGTCACCTATGCCGCGCTCAGGCTGCAGCATCTGTTGCCCTTGAATCCGGCGCATCGCGACGCAGTACCCGACCGGCAGGCGTTCGAGACGGCGGCATCGTTCACGACGAATACGAACTGGCAGTCGTACAGCGGCGAGACGACGATGTCGTACTTCTCGCAGATGACGCAGCTCGCCTTCCACAACTTCGCTTCCGCTGCAGGCGGTATGGCCGCGGCCGTGGCGCTTGCACGTGGCGTTGCGCGCAAGTCCGCCGGCCGGATCGGCAACTTCTGGGTCGACCTCACACGGGGGACGTTGTACCTCTTCATTCCGATGTCGATCGTGCTGGCGCTCCTGTTCGTGCAACAGGGAGTGATTCAGAATTTCCACCCCTATGTCACGGCAACGACCGTGGAAGGCGCGAAGCAAGTGCTGGCGATGGGGCCCGTCGCCAGTCAGGAGGCGATCAAGCAGCTCGGCACCAACGGCGGCGGGTTCTTCAACGTGAACTCGGCGCATCCGTTCGAGAATCCCACGCCGTGGACGAATTTTCTTCAGATCCTGGCGATCTTCATCATCCCCGCCGGCCTGGTGTACACGTACGGCCGGATGGTGAAGAACACCCGCCACGGCTGGGCGATTTGGGCCGCGATGTTCATTCTCTTCTTCGGCGGCGTCGCCATGGCATACCGGGCGGAGTCGCGCGGCAATCCGATCCATGCTGCGCGCGGTGTCGATGTCGTCGCCAGCGAGACCAATCCCGGTGGAAACATGGAGGGGAAGGAAGTTCGCTTCGGCATTGCGAACTCCGCTCTCTATGCGACGATCACCACGGATGCGTCGTGCGGGTGCGTGAACAGCATGCACGATTCGTTCACGCCGATTGGCGGTCTCGTGCCGCTCGTAAACATGCAGCTCGGTGAGGTGATCTTCGGCGGCGTCGGCGCCGGACTGTACGGGATGATCGTGATGGTCGTGCTCACCGTCTTCATCGCCGGGTTGATGGTCGGCCGCACGCCGGAGTATCTGGGTAAGAAGATTCAGAGTCGTGAAGTCCGGATGGCGATGCTGTACGTGCTCATCTTCCCGGCTTCGATTCTCCTGTTCTCCGCCGCAACGGTGCTGCTGCCCGCTGGCCTGAAGGGGCTCAACAACACCGGCCCGCACGGATTCTCGG
>DATHJR010000027.1:0-2053 GCA_035286525.1 Gemmatimonadaceae bacterium
GGCCGTATCGAGCGGAGCTGCGAGCATCGCGCTCGTGCGCGATGGCGGAGTCCACCTCGTCGAGATCGCGCTCGCGAGCGATCTCACGCCGCGCTACGCGCCGGCGAGTACCGCGCCGTGAGAACGAATGACTTCGGAGTAGAAGCGAGCGCTGGTCTTCGGCGTGCGCTCGAGCGTGTCGAAGTCAACGTGTACGATGCCGAAGCGCTTTCCGTAGCCGTGGCTCCACTCGAAATTGTCGAGCAGCGACCACGCGAAATAGCCGCGGAGGTCGACGCCCTGGTCGATCGCGTCGTGCGCCGCGCGGAGATGCTCGCGGAAGTACGAGACGCGAAGCGGGTCATCGACGTGTCCGTCGGCGACGTGTGCGGGATCCTGGAACGCGGCGCCGTTTTCCGTGATGTACACGGGTGGATTGCCGTAGCGATCCTTGATCCAGACCAGCACGCGTGTGAGCGCCTCCGGAAAGACCTCCCAGCCCATCTCGGTGTGCACGTGCAGCGACTGCCGCACGCGCGACGTGTCGAGCGGGGGAGTGTTCGGCGCGTCGCGAACGACGCTGCGCGAGTAGAAGTTGATGCCGAGGAAGTCGAAGGGCGTCTGGATGAGCGGCCAGTCGCTGGCGGGGAAGTTCGGCATCGTGTCGCCGTAAATATCGAGCAGCTCCTCTGGATACTTCCCGAGGAAGACCGGATCGAGGTATTGCCGGTTCATGTACGCGTCGGCGCGGGCCGTGGCGGCGAGATCCTCAGCGCTGTCGGACGCGGGATACTTGGGCTCGAGATTGACGACGAGCCCGATCTCGTGCTTCCCATCGGCGCGATAGGCCTGGACGGCCGATCCGTGCGCGCGGAGGAGATTGTGCGTGACGATCGGCCCCTCGCGGAGGTTGCTGTGCCCCGGCGCGAGCGCGTTCGACACGTAGCCGCCGTCCATAATGACCCACGGCTCGTTCAGCGTCACCCACTTCGGTACGCGATCGTCGAACGCGCGAAAGGCGACGTGCGCGTACTCGGCGAACCACTCCGCGATGTCGCGATTGAGCCAGCCGCCGCGCACGTCGAGCGCCTCGGGAAGGTCCCAGTGGTAGAGCGTGACCATCGGCGCGATGTTCTTCGCGAGCAGCGCGTCGATGAGTCTGTCATAGAACGCGATGCCCGCGGCGTTGACGCGGCCCGTTCCCTCAGGGAGGATTCGCGGCCAGGCGATGCTGAAGCGATACGACGTGAGCCCAAGCTCGGCCATGAGATTCACGTCGGCGGCGTAGCGGTGGTAGTGATCGGTGGCGATGTCGCCCGTGTCGTTGTTCGCGACGCGCCCCGGCGTGTGCGAAAAGCGCTCCCAGATGCTCGGCCCCGCGCCGTCGGCAAGCGGATAGCCCTCGATCTGATACGCCGACGTGGCGGCGCCCCAGAGAAATCGATCGGGAAAGCGGTAGTCGCGACTCATCTCGACAGGCGGTGTGTATGGCGAGCGTAACGCTGAAAGGCGTGAGGAAAGTATATCAGCAAGGTGGCAAGGACGTCACCGCCGTCCATGGCGTCGACCTCGAGGTGAAGGACGGGGAGCTCGTGGTGCTCGTCGGCCCGTCGGGGTGCGGCAAGAGCACGACGCTCCGCATGGTCGCGGGACTCGAGTCGATCAGCGCGGGTGAGCTGTACATCGATGACCGCCTCGTGAACGACGTGCCCGCGAACGATCGCGACGTGGCGATGGTCTTTCAGAGTTACGCACTCTACCCGCACATGACCGCGTACGACAACATGGCGTTCGCGCTCAAGCTGCGCGGGATGTCGAAGGCGGACATCGACGCGCGGGTGAAGGAGGCGGCGGGGATTTTAGGGATTGGGGAGTTGCTCGCGCGCCGGCCGAAGGATATGTCGGGCGGGCAGCGACAGCGAGTGGCGGTGGGGCGGGCGATCGTGCGGCATCCTCGGGTGTTCTTGTTCGACGAGCCTTTGTCCAATCTCGATGCGAAGCTGAGAGTGCAGACGCGTCGCGAGATCGCGCGACTGCACCAGCAGCTGAGCGCGACGATGCTGTACGTCACGCA
>DATHJR010000028.1:0-4091 GCA_035286525.1 Gemmatimonadaceae bacterium
GCGACTCCGAGTATGAGGTACGGAGCGGCGCGCCGTACTCCCGCCCGATTGATGAGCACCAGCGTCACCAGCACCGAAGCCGCGACCGCGAGACTCGTCCACCAGATCGTCGCCGTATAGAAGATAGCAATGACGAGCACCGCGCCGATGTCATCGACGATGGCGACCGCGGCCAAGAAGACCTTGAGCGCCAGAGGCACGCGCGGACCGAGCAGGGCCACGACGCCAAGAGCGAACGCGATGTCCGTCGCCATTGGAATGCCCCAGCCTCTCGCGCCCGAACCGGCGCCGTTGAGCAACACGTAGAGCACGGCCGGAACGACCATTCCTCCAATCGCACCCGCAATGGGGAGCGCGGCTCTGCGAACGGATGCGAGCTCGCCGATGAGCATCTCGCGCTTGATCTCGAGCCCGACGAGAAAGAAGAAAAAGGCCATGAGACCTTCGTTGATCCACTCGTGCACGCTGAGCTCCAGCATCACGTGCGAGCCGCCAACGGGGAGCGCATGATGGAGGAGCGAGTCGTAGGTGTTCCGCCACGGCGAGTTGGCCCACGCAAGCGCGATCGCGGTGCAAACCAGCAACACGATGCCGCCAGCCGCCTCGCTGCTGGCGAAGCGCTGAAAGGGCGCGAGGAGGCGTGCCTTCACGATGGAGTGTTATCGGCGGCGGAGGCGAACCGTGAGTCGTGGATGACAGTGAGAAGGAAGGCCCCGCCGGAAGCCGAGCGTGCGGAGTGCTCGACGCCTCCGGCAATGACGAGCAGGTCCCGGGGCGCGAGAGGATACTCCTTCCCCGCCGCGGTGAACGTGATGTCGCCTTCGAGCAGCTGGATGGAAATCGGACCCGTGGTGGAGTGCGCCGGAAGATTTCCATTCGCCGCGAGAGCGATGACCGTTACCCGAAGAGGTCCCTCCTTGATGAGCGTCCGCGCACTGCGTCCGTGAAGCGCAACGAGCGACCGGTCGACCAACATCTCGTCGTCCGTCAGGTGCTGGACGAGCACATCGCCGGCAATCGTTCGCTGCATCGATGACATGGTTTCCCCTCCGAATAGACCGTGAGTGATGACGTGGCTGCGGCGCTTCACCTCGCCATTGATGCGCGTCGCGACACCCATGAAGCCATTGATAACCAAATCATAGTCGTGCCCACTCGTTCGGGCGAGAATGCGCGAGTTCGCGTCACCGAGCTCGCTCGCACCTACTCTCATCCGGACGGTCTACCATGCGCACTCTAAGTACGATCGCTCGACTAATCCTTCCAGCGTTCGCGTCCGCCTCGCTCGCGCTCGTCGCGGGCTGCAGCGACGCGAGCGGCCTCGCGAACGGCGGCACCACCAACCTGTCGGTCGCCGTCGCGACCCTCACTACCGGCAGCGTCGGCCAGATTGCCGGCGCCGGAGCCATCGCGCCCTCGTTCGACCGGCACGTGACGAGCAGCAATGGTACGCATACCCTCGTCATCACGCGCGCGGCCGTCTCGCTCTCTCGGCTCGAGCTCGCGACGGTCGATTCGGCCGGATGTGCCGACGACGATCATCCCGAGCACGATGACGATCGCTGCCACGAGCTCAAGGCCGGCCCCCTCCTGGTAGAGCTTCCCGTCGACAACTCGGTGGTCTCCGTGCTCACGCTCCAGCTTCCCGCCGGCACCTACCGCGCGCTCGAAGCGAAGGTTCGGAAGGTGCAGACCGCGGACTCCGGCGGCGCCGCGTTCCTCGCCGCGAACCCGCAGTTTGCCAACGCCAGCGTTCGCGTGGAAGGCACGTTCGACGGCACGCCATTCGTGTATAGCGGCGCCGCCAATGCATCGCTCGAGCTCCGCTTCGATCCGCCACTCACGGTTGGCAGCACTGCGACGACTGTGACCGTCCACGTCAGCATCGATCGCTGGTTCACGGATGGCAGTGGAAATCTCGTTGACCCCGCGACGGCGAACAGCGGTGGCGCAAACGAGAATCTCGTCAACGATAATATTCGCCGCTCATTCCACGCCTTCGAGGACAACGAACATCACGGCGATGATGGTCACGGCGACGACGGCTTCGACAACGGTGGTCACGAGGGCGGCGACGGCAGCCGCACTCACTAGCCCCGGTCGGCGCGATGCTGTCGGCTGCCCATCACGCGATGGGCAGCCGCAGCAGCGCCTCGCACCCTTCCCTGTCCGCGCGATTTTCGAGTGTCAGCGAACCACCGTGCGCCTCCGCGATCTGCCTGCTCAGCGCGAGCCCGATCCCCGAGCCATCCGGCTTGGTCGTGAAAAACGGAACGAACAGGTTCGAGCTGTCCGCGATTCCATATCCTTCGTCTCGAACCCAGAGATGCAACCACACACCGTTCGCGTGCCACCCCACCGCGACGCCGCCGCCCGTCTCCAGCGATGCGTCCGCCGCATTGCGCACCAGGTTGATCAGCAGCTGATCGAGCTGGTCGCCATCGCCAACGACGTCGATCGCCTCCGCTTCCTGCACGTTCACGTGCACCCGCGTCTCGAGCTGCGCCGTCCGTCGCACCCACGACGGCACGTCCACGGTGTTGCGCCGGGGCCCCGGAAGCCGCGCGAGGATGGCGTACGACGTCATGAACCGGCTCAACGATCCCGCCCGATTCGAGATGACCGAGAGTCCCTGCCTCACATCCTCCTCGGTCTCCGCGTCTCGCCTCGGCGCGTCGACCAGCGCCTGGAGGCTCTCCGCGATCGATTTGATCGGGGCGAGCGAGTTGTTGATCTCGTGGCCGAGCACGCGGATGATCCTCTGCCAGGCCAGGCGCTCCTCGTCGCGCAGCGCCTTGCTCAGATCCGACAGCACCACGAGCTGGTGCGGCTGGCCATTCTGCCGAAAGGTGGTTCGGCGAAGATGCCACCGTCCCGCGCCTCCCGGAAACATCGTGTCGACGGTGCGAATCGGATCGCCGCCGAGGCACTCCTCGAGGCCGAGCTCCGCGCCCGTGCGGCCGAGGAGGCGCGCGGTGCGCTGCGCGAGCAGCCGCTCGCCCGCGCGATTGAGCAGCTTGAGCCGATGCGTTCCGTCGAAGGTGAAAATCGCGACGTCGATCTCCTCCATTACCGTGAGCAGAAGCGACGTCGCCTCGACGGTGCTCAATCGCTGCGACCGCAGCGTCGCGGCGAGCATGTTCACCTCGAGGAGCGCGAGTCCCAGCGCATCGCTGTCGCGCGCGCCGCGCGCGCGCGTCGAGAAATCCCCTTCGCGCAGCGCGGCGAGCATGTTCGAGATCGTCTGGAGCGGGCGGACGACGCGTTCACGTGTCGCCAACGCGAATGACAGCCAGCAGAGCGCCACGAAGATCGTGAGCGTCCAGCGAAGCTTGCTGTCGTAATCACCGAACCAGAGTAGCAGCATCGCGGTGACGCTGCCTGCCCCGCCGGCGAGGAGCGCCAGCACGAACACCCTCGACTCGTGAGTCAGCCCCCTGCGACGTCGCCGAGGGTCAGAGGCCATGCACGGCCAGCCGGCGATAGAGCGCGCTGCGGCTGATTCCGAGCGCCTTCGCGGCGTGGCTCACGTTCCCATCGTGTCGCGAGAGCGCCTTCTGAATCAGCGCGCGCTCGGCCTCTTCGAGCGTGATCTCCTCCGCGCGCGTGCCGGTGTTGGTGCTCGGGCGCAGCGCAAGATCGATCGCGCGAACCTGCTCGCCCTGCGCGAGCAGCACCGCGCGCTCGACGACATGATCGAGTTCGCGGATGTTGCCGGGCCATGGATGCTCGAGCAGCGCCTGCATCGCGGTGTTGTCGAACGACGAGAGCGGCTTCCCGTAGCGCGTGGCGTGCTTGCGCAGAAAGAAGTTGGCGAGCGGGGCGACATCCTCCCGGCGGTCGCGCAGCGGCGGCAGCTGCATCTCGATGGTATTGAGGCGAAAGAGCAGATCCTCGCGAAAGCGTCCTGCGGCGACTTCGGCGTGCAGGTCGACGTTCGTCGCGGCGAGCACGCGCACGTTCACCTGTCGCGGACGAGAATCGCCGACGCGCTCCACCTCGCCCGACTGCAACACGCGCAGCAGCTTCGACTGCTGGTGCAGCGGCAGATTGCCGATCTCATCGAGGAACAGGGTGCCACGATCGGCGAG
>DATHJR010000029.1:0-5060 GCA_035286525.1 Gemmatimonadaceae bacterium
GCGTGCATTACAAACCGATCGCGCCTTGCGGGCAATGACGATGATCCCCGAATCCGTGACCGAGCTTCGCGTGCGCTACGCCGAAACGGACCAGATGGGAGTCGTCTACCACGCCAACTATCTCATCTGGTGCGAGATCGCGCGCACCGACCTCATTCGCACATTCGGCGCCAGCTATCGCGAGCTCGAGGAACGAGGCGTCCGCCTCGCCGTCTCCGAGGTATCCGTGCGGTACATTGCGGCAGCGCGCTACGACGACCGCATTCGCGTGGAGACGCGGCTCAGCCGCGTCACCTCCCGCACCCTGATCTTCGACTACACCATACTGAATGCCGACAGCTCGCAGCGCCTCGCCACTGCCAGCACGACGCTCATCTCGCTCGATCCGTCGAATCGCGTCACGGTGCTCCCCGCCGAAGTCCGCCGCGCTCTCTCGGGTCACGAGGCGTACGATGCGTCGTAGCGCGCCGCTCGCGCTCGTCGCTCTCGCCGCGCAGGTCGCGTTGCTCGGCGCGTGTGCGTCGGGCGGCTCCATGGGGACGGCCTCCTCCTCGATGGCGGTCGACGTGCCGCGCTACGGTCGGCTGCTCGCGATGGCTGACGAGCGGCGCCTCGATACCGCGCTGGTGCAGGGAATCTTCCGTTCCGGCTCGAGCGCCGAGCGCGCGGCCGCGGCCCTTGCGGTGGGGCAGGTGCACGGCACGGTGCTCGCGCCCACGCTGCGCTCACTTCTGTCCGACCGCGATACCACGGTCGCCGCCAACGCGGCCTACGCGCTCGGGATGCTCGCCGACACTGGAGGGATCGCGGCGCTCGCACACGCGCTCGACGCGTCGCCCGCGGTAGGCCACAACGCCGCGTGGGCGCTCGGCCAAATCGGCGAGCCGGCGCGGGCGGCGATCGTAGCCGCGCTCGCGCCCACGTCGCCACGGCGCGCTACGCGCGTGCGCGGCGCGCTGCTTCTCGCGACGTTCCTGCTCAAACCCGTGCCGGTGGAAGCCGTGCGCCCGTGGCTCGCGGATTCGAGCGCTCTGGTGCGCTGGAGCGCCGCGTATGCGATCGCGCGCCCGTACGCGTCCGCGGGCGTGCGCGATCTCATCCCCCTCGCGTCCGACACGAGCGGCGAAATCCGCGCGCAGGTGGCGCGCGCGTTCTCGCATCGCGCCGCGGGCGACTCCCTCGCGTCGCTCGTGCGCGCGCCGCTCGCCACCCTCGCGCGCGATCCGAATGCGCACGTGCGCATCAACGCGCTGCACTCGCTAGCCACGTACGGTGCCTTGAGCAAGCGCGCGGTGGTGCAGGGCACACTCGACCCCGATGCGAACGTGCGCGTCACCGCCGCGCAGGAGCTCGGCTCCGTGCTCGACAACGGCCGCTCCGCGTGGATGGCCGCGTGGAAGGCCGATACCGGATTCATGTACCGCCGCAGCCTGCTAGCATCGGCGCTCTCGCAGGACGTCGTTCTTCCCGCGACCGCGCTGGAAGAGCCGGACAGCTGGGTGCATCAGGGCGACTGGCGCCTTCGCGCAGCCGTCGCCGAGGCGGGTGGATCGTCGACGACCGTCCTGCGGTTGCGCGAGGTGTCGCTCCCGTTGTCGCGCGATCCGGATCCGCGCGTTCGCGCCGTCGCGTACGCCGCGATGGCCCCCCACGCCGACAGCGCCGACGGCCATCCGTGGCGGCGCGAGTTCATGGAATACGGACTCACGGACGAAGACGTGATCGTGCGCGCCACCGCCATCGGATCGCTCGAGGGTCACGCGACAGCGGCCGAGGTACCACTGGTGCTCGCCAGTTATCGCCGCTCGGAAACCGATTCGCTGAACGACGCGCGCATCGCCGCCGTGCGCTTCTTCATTTCCGCCTGGCTACGCGACAGCACCCGCTTCGCGGACTCCGTCACCAGGGCCATTCGGGCGCTCCCGGCGCCCATCGACATGCTCACTCGCAACACGGCCGCGGGATTCCCGTTGCTCGAGAGCTGGCGCCGTGCGACCTTGCCACCGCCGAAGCCCGCGGCGTGGTACGAAGGGATCGTGCGCACGCGCATTCTTCCCGCGCTCGCGGGGAAGCTCCCGCACGCCGAGATCGTGACGGAGCGCGGGACGATCACGCTGGAGCTGTATCCGGTGGACGCGCCCCTCACCGTCGAGAATTTTCTCTCGCTCGCGGCGAGAAACTTCTACGATGACGGCCGCTTTTTTCGGGTGGTCCCGAACTTCGTCGCGCAGGATGGCGACCATCGCGGCGACGGATCTGGCGGGCCGTCCTACAACATTCGCGACGAGTTCAACCCGCGCCGCTACGAGCGCGGGTCGCTCGGGATGGCGCTGTCGGGTCCGGACACCGGCGGCAGTCAGTATTTCATGACGGTCGCCCCCGACCCGCACCTCGATGGCCGCTACACCGTATTCGGCCGCGTGATCGGCGGCTTCGAGGCGCTCGATGCGCTGGTGCAGGGCGACCATCTCGAGCGCATTCGTGGCCTCTAGCGCTTCGTCCGCCGGCGCGCGGGGTACGATCGGCATGCGACCTTACCGTCGATTGGGTGCCGTGCTCCTCTTCATCGTGGCGTGCTCGCCGCGCGCGAAACCGCTGGTGGGCACGCTGTCGCCGCAACGCGTTCCCGTTTCCGAGCTCCCGCCGGTTCATCGGAAAATCGTCTTTCACTACGACTATTCCCAACCCGAGCTCCGCATCCGCGGCGATGGCGTGGCGCGCATTTCGGCCCCCGACAGCGCCCGTCTCGATTTCTTTGTGAACGGGGAGAGCACCGGTCATGCGTTGCTAGTCGGCGATGAGATCCGTCTGCAGGATGGGCAGGAGACGATCCGAAAATTCCTGCCCCCGGCACCGCTGCTCTGGGCTGCGCTGGGCCGCCTGCACGTTCCCGCGGCCGCCGACACGACGGTGCGCGTTGACTCCGACACCGTGCGTGTCGACATTGGACATCAGCCGGGTTGGCGAGCAACCTTCGCCGGCGAGCAGTTGCGACGGCTAGAGTTCATCGACGGTGGTCGAATTCCGCAGTGGGTCGCGCGACCCGCTGAGGGACCGATTCGATATGAGCAGCCGCGCCTGCGCCGTACACTGCTGCTGACCGTCTCGCGCGTGGACACTGTTCCCGGATTCGATGCTTCGATCTGGCGGTAGGCTGTTCCTGGTGTTGAGCGGGTTGCTCCTGACGGGGTGTCTCTACCACTTCGCCGGCGGCGGCCTGCCTCCGCACATCAAGACGGTGGCCGTGCTGCCGTTCGACAACGAGACACCACAGCCGACGCTACAGCGCGAGCTCTACGACCTCATGCGCCGCGATGTAGAGAACCGGCTCGGCCTCCGCGAGGCGGACGAGGGGAAAGCGGACGCGATCGTGCGCGGCAAGATTCTGCGGTACGATCCCGACATTCCCGCGGCTTACACCGCCGACCGCACCGCGCAGGCGACGTCCACCGAACGCAAGCTGCAGATCACCCTCGATGTCGAGATAGTCGATCAGACCACGGGTCGCACGTTGTGGACGCGAAAGGGCATGCTCGAGGAGGGGACGTACGCCGAGCGCGCCGAGGCAGATGGGCGGCGCCAGGCGCTCACGAAAGTCGTGAACGACATCATCGCCGGGGCACAATCGCAATGGTAGGGCGCGCGCGGCCGGGGAAGTCGTCGTACGGATGCCTGGTGTTCATCCTGTTGATCGGGGCGACGCTCTACTTTGGCTTCAACATCGGCAACGTCTACTTCCGCGCGTACCAGTTCCAGGATGCGATGACCCAGGAGTCGCGCTTCGCCGCGCACAACCCCAACGAGGTCATCATCGCGCATCTGCGCGCGCAAGCGGACTCGCTCGGACTTCCCGAGGGCGCGCAGAAGATTCAGATTCGGCGGAAGCCGAATGAGATCTGGATCTGGTGCGAATACATCGAGACCGTCCCGCTGCCGTGGAAGGTGCAGGAAATCGACTTCAATCCGCACGCGGAGAGGGTCTTCTGAGCGTTCGCGCCCCCGCGCGGAAGGTGATGTCCTGGAGCGACGCGGTGCGCTGGCGTGACGCAGAGCCGGGAGTCGTGGTGTTCACCAACGGCGTGTTCGATCTCCTCCACGTCGGCCACATCGATCTGCTCACCGCCGCCCGCGCTCTCGGCGACCGCCTCGTCGTGGCGCTGAACAGCGATGCCTCCGTTCGCCGTCTCAAGGGACCTCCGCGCCCCGTGCGAGCGGAGGCCGAGCGCGCCTATGTGGTGGCGGCGCTCGAGTGCGTCGATGCGGTGACGGTGTTCGATCAGGACACGCCGCGCGAGATCATCGTGGCGCTTCGTCCCGACGTGCTGGTCAAGGGCGGCGATTACACACCGGGCACCATCGTTGGACGCGCGGAAGTCGAATCGTGGGGCGGACACGTGCATGTCGTTCCGCTTACCGAAGGTCATTCCACCACTCGCATCATTGAGGCGCTTCGTGCCGGCACCTGAAGTTTCTGCACGCGTGGGACGCGCGCTGGACGTGCTGCGTCCCGTCACCATCGAGCGACGGGCATCGGCGTACGCGGAAGGCTCGTGCCGCATCACGTGCGGCAACACGCGCGTGCTCTGCACGGCGAGCGTCGAGGACGGCGTGCCTGCGTGGCGCCGCGGTCGAGGCGAGGGCTGGATGACCGCCGAGTACGCGATGCTCCCGCGCGCGACACACACGCGCACGTCGCGCGAGCGCTCGCAGATCGGCGGGCGCACGCAGGAGATTCAGCGGCTCATCGGTCGCAGCCTGCGCGCGATGCTCGATGACTTCAAGTTCGGAGAGTTCACGATCAAGGTCGACTGCGATGTGCTCCAGGCCGACGGCGGCACGCGCACGGCGTCGATCACCGGCGCCTGCGTCGCGGTCGTCGATGCGTTCGACTGGCTCGTGCGTGAAAAGAAAATCTCGACATCGCCGGTGAAGCGACGCGTCGCCGCAGTGAGCGTGGGCATCATCGACGGCGAGGCGCGTCTCGACCTCGACTACCCGGAGGATGTACGCGCCGAGGTGGACATGAACGTCGTGATGACGAGTGAGGGGAAGTACGTGGA
>DATHJR010000030.1:0-4777 GCA_035286525.1 Gemmatimonadaceae bacterium
ACCGTCGTGCCGATCGGCCTCACGGATCGGAAATACTGCGAGAGCGGCACGGAGCCGCGCGTCCGCAGCCCGTCGCGCTCGACGATCACCGCGTCGCGCGCGAGATAGCCACGCCCCGCATGCACGAATGCGAAGTGATGCGGCTCCGTGCACAGGCATACGACGTCCGCATGCCCGTTCAGCGCGCGGGAGATCTTCGCAGCGTCAATCCAATTGGTGGCCGCGACGAATGGCCCAGCATCGGGGTTGCGGTCGGTGCCACGCAACATTGGCGCGAGGGCGGCCGGGAGATCGCGCCAGTCGAGCGTTTCGAGCGTCGGATCGCCGCTGGCGAGAAGGGATGGCGACAGGCGCTCCACCCAGCCGGTGCGTGCCTGCGTCGCAAGCGCGAGCACCACCAGCACGAATGCCGAGGTGGAACCGATGAGCCAGAGACGCGTGCTGCGTCGCACGCGCGCAGAGCCATCCCGGAGTCGTGAATCGACACTCGCCGCGAGCAGAGGGATGGCCATGAGCCAACCCGGCGCCTGCCAGTGCGGGAGCCCGCGGTCGCCTCCGAGCGCGATGAGCTCGAACGTGGCGATCGGCACGATCGCGAGGCACGCGAGCCACCAGCGCGCGGCGTATGTGCGCGCGTCATCGGGCGAGTGCACGGCCGCATCGCGCGCGCGCGCAGGCGAGATGGCCTGCAAAGCTCGACGCGCTGCTTCGATCAACACGCCACCAAGCACCCATGCGAGGGGGATGCAAATCCACGGCAGCAGGTAGCCGAGCTGGCCGCCGATGTTCTGTAGAAAAGATGCGAGATGGATTCCGTGACTGGCGCCGCGCGAGCCCTGAAAGCGAAACGAAACCCATTGATGCTGCGCGTTCCAGAGTAAGACGGGAGAGAACACCAGAGCGGCCACCACGGCGCCGAGATATGGCCCGGGGTGGCGCAGCCAGCGTCGCGCGTGCTCGTTCGTGAGCAGGAACAGTCCCGTTCCCGCCAGAAGAAACACTCCGTGATACTTGGAGAGCATCGCGAGTCCCGCGCATGCGCCGGCCAATATCCACCAGAGGGTGGGCGTTCGAGGCTCGTCTCGCGCAATGCTGCTCGGCAGCAGCACGCGCTCGAGGCAGAGCGCCGACGCGAGCATCCAGAACATGAGTGGTCCGTCGGGGAGAACCCAGCTGCCCGTGCTCAGGCTGAGCACTGGCGACACGTTCAGAATGAGGGCGGCGATCGCGCCTGCGCGTTCGCCGAAGAGGCGCGCCGTGAGGCGATACATCATCCAGGTGGTGCCGGCGAACAGGAGGATGAATGGCAAGCGCATCAGCGCGCCGTTCATGCTGCCGGTGAGCACGCCGATCACGCCGGGGATCCAAAACGCCAGCGGCGGATGCTCGAAATAGCTCAACGAGAGCGGCCGCGAGACGGTCACCTGATACGATTCATCGACGCCGAGTCCGATCGTGAGGGCGAGGATGAGACGCCCGATCAGCGTTACGAGGATGAGAACGAGCACGCGGTCGCGCGGCGAACGAATCCACCGCGCCGGATCCGCCGCTGGGGTTGACCCGGTGGCGTTCTGGCGCGGAACGCACGTGGGATTGTACGAAAGATGACGGAGGCGCGATCCCGCATCGCGCGTGTCCCCTCTCGTGTTGGTGCTCGTGTCGATCGAGCGAATCGTTTCCAAGGGCTGGCCGCCGAGGCGATGGTGCGCGCGCGATGCCGCGTTTGAGGGCGTCATTCACCTAACTCGCGCGCTGGCGAAACAGTTTCAGTGCGGTTTCCAACGCCGCAATGTTGCGATGACGTGCCGAGCGTCCCCAGCGCACGGAACGCGGTATATTCCCCGCTATGTCACTCGCTGTACGCTTCCTCGGCACCAGCGCCGCTCGTCCGACCGTCGAGCGCAACGTCTCCTCCGTGGCCGTCATTCGCGAGGGCGAGACGCTGTTGTTCGATTGCGGCGAGGGCACGCAGCGCCAGATGATGCGCTACGGCATCTCGTTCGCGTTGAACGACGTGTTCATCACGCACTTTCACGGCGATCACATCATCGGCGTGATCGGCCTCTTTCGCACGCTCGCGCTGCAGGGGCGCACGGAGCCAATGCGGATGTACGGGCCGCGCGGCGCCGCGCGCGTGCTCAAGGGTGCGGCACAGTTCGGCGTCGACCGCGTGGGCTTTCCGGTCGAGATCAGCGAGGTGGCGCCGGGAGAGCGCATCGCGCGCGAGGGCTACGCGATCATCCCCTTCGCCACCGCGCATTCGGGGGAGCTGTCGCTTGGCTACACCATCGCGGAGGAGGACCGGAAGGGGCGCTTCGATCCCGATCGCGCGCGCGCGCTCGGAATCCCCGAGGGGCCCCTGTGGGGGAAGATCCACAAGGGCGAGAGCGTGACGCTCGACGACGGACGGGTGATCGAACCCCACGTGCTGGTTGGACCGCGGCGCTCGGGGCGCGCGGTCGCGATTTCCGGCGACACGCGCCCGAGCGAAGCGACGGTCGAGGCGGCGCGCGGCGCTGATCTGCTCATCCACGAGGCAACGTTCGCGGACGAGGAGGCCGGGCGCGCCGCCGAAACCGGGCACTCCACGGCGCGCGAGGCCGCGCGCGTCGCCGTCGCGGCGGGCGTGCGTCGTCTCGCGCTCACGCACTTCTCGGCGCGCTACTCGCGCGATCCCGGAGAGCTGCTGCGGGAGGCGCGCGAGGTCTTCGAGGAGGTCGTGCTCGCGCGCGATGGGATGGAGATCGAGATTCCCTTCCCCGACGAACGCATCGAAGTCGCCGATGCCGCCGCCGGTCGCGCCGCGACGGATCCGGCTAGTTCGCCCCGGCGCTGATCGGCATCGAGCGGCGAAAGAGCAGCGCGATCTGCGAGTCCGTCAGCTCGCGCAGTACGGCTGTGGCATCGGCCCGCGACGTAACGTTGCGCGCACCGGGACCCGCGATGTTCACCCAGTTGTAGCGGTCGCGTCGCGAGCTTCCACCGTCCGGGTGCTCGAATACGATCATCGCGTTCGTTGCGCCGGGGAGCATCACCTGAACGACCCAGTCGGTGCCGTCGGGAGACCTGTAGCTGCGGGTGCTTTCGGTCATCTGTCTGCGAACTCCAATGCGTCGATCGATTGGCGGCCGGCGAAGCCGCCGTCGCGCTCGTGCCAGTGGTCGATGACTTCCTCGCCGAGCTTCCAGCAGAAGAAGATCGGTCGTCCTTCGTGCCGCCCGGAAAAGTCCACGAGTCCGGAGTCGAGTGGATCCTTCACTTCGGCGCCCAGCTCCGTGACCTCCTGAATATAGCCGTCGATCTCCCGCGCGAGCACAGTAACGCGGCGCTCGAGGGGCTCGAGGCGCGGGTCGGGCGAGTCCGCGCGCTGGCTCGCCGACAGAAGCTCGTACTCCTCCACGAGCTCCCGCCAGGCCGGGTAGCGGGCGACGAGATCGCTCACGATGCGGCTGATGAGCGGAAGGGTGCGATTCGCTTCGGCGAGAGAGAAGGTCGTCTTCATCGGCGGAATGTTGTGCGCCGCGAGGCGCGCGCGGCAAGGGGCAGGGTCAGCAGCCTCCCGGCTGGTCGCATTGGCGCGATAGCGCTTCATCGAGGATGACGGCGAGCTCCTCCACCTCGAACGGCTTCCGAAGGACGCGCAGGCTATGCGTCAGCGACGCCTCACTCACGATCGCGCTGTCGGCAAATCCCGTCATCAGGACGATCGCAACGGGAATCTTCGCGTCGATCAACTCGGTCGCGAGCTCGAGACCGGTCTTCGCCGGCATCAGGATGTCGGAGAGGACGAGATCGAAGCGCAGCGGCGTCACCGTCAGCATCGCCAGCGCGGTGTTGGCATCGCCCACCGCGTCGACTTCGTAGCCGATGCGGCGAAGCAGCCGTTGCAGCACGGTTCGCACGCCCTCCTCATCGTCGACGACGAGTATCCGCCCGGTTCCGCGCAGCGCCGACGTCTGGGGACGCTCCACCAGCTGCTTCGGGGTGGTAGCGATCACGGGGAAATAGAGCGTGATGGTGGTGCCTGTACCCAGTGTGCTCTGAACCTGAACGTGCCCGTTGGCCTGGTGCACGACCGCCAACACCATGGCGAGACCAAGACCCGTTCCCGAGCCGATCGGTTTGGTGGTGAAGAATGGCTCGAAGATTCGGCTTCGCACGTCTGCGCGCATCCCGGAACCGCTGTCCTGCACGCTGATGGCCACGTAATCGCCGGGCGTGAGGGTTCCGCGGTCGACCGTCGTGCGTTCCGTGATCGTCACGTTGCGCGTGCGTATCTGGAGCAGCCCGCCCGCGGGCATCGAGTCGCGCGCGTTGACGGCGAGATTGAGCAGCGCCTGCTCGAGCTGCCCCGGATCGATCTCGATCGACGAGAGCGCATCGGTGAGGTCCGTTGCGACATGCGCCGCGTGCTGCATGAGACGAAGGAGCATCCGCTCGACGTGACGAACGATGTCGTTCGGGTTGATAAGGACGGGACGAGATTCCTGCCTCCGGCTGAACGCCAGCAACTGCTTGGTGAGCGCCGCAGCGCGCTTGGTGGTGTCCTTGATCTCCGCCGCCGCTTCGCGCCTTGCCGTGAGATCGCTCTCGTCGCTCAGGACGAATTCCGCGTTGGCGCCGATCACCATCAGGAGATTGTTGAAGTCGTGCGCGATCCCGCCGGCGAGCTGCCCCACGACCTCGAGCTTCTGCGTGTGCTGTACCTGCGCTTCGAGTGCCGCGCGCCGCGTGATATCGCGGGAGTTGAGCACGATTCCCCTGACGGCGGGATCGC
>DATHJR010000031.1:0-6742 GCA_035286525.1 Gemmatimonadaceae bacterium
CACTTTCCGGCTTTGGGAGCGACAGCGGCGTGGGTGGCGTCGTCGGCGCTCGCTACGTGCGCGAGAACGGATGGCGGCCGCACAGCGACTACGATCTGGGGCAGGGACACGTGCGTCTCGTGCACGATCTCACCCCCAACACAACGATCGACGGCGGCGTCGAGCTGTACGGCTCGCGGTGGAACTCGGCCGGCTATCTGAGCGAGAGTGAGTTTCAGGCGCACGTCTACGACATCGTGTCTAACCCGAGCGACGAGGGACACAAGATTCGGGCGCAGGAGCGCGCGAGCCTGCGAGTGCTCGACGGCAACAGGTTGTGGCGCTCGACCGTGTACGCGACGCAGGGCGACTGGAGAATTTTCCTCACGATTCCCCCAGCGGGCGGTCGCTTCGAGGGAGTCGGCAGTCAGACAGAAGAGGACGATGCTCGATTCGGATTCGGCGCGACTTCCGCGCTCACCTGGCAGCTGTCGCGCGCCGAGGTGACGGTGGGCGCGGAGGGACGCTTCGATCAATCGCACTATCAGAACTGGTTCACGACGGATCGCGTTCGTGATTCGTCGCAGGCCCTGATTCACGCGCACCAGTTGGGCGGTGGACTGTTCGCGCAGGCGGGCATCGATGTCACCAACCGGTTACGTCTCGACCTCGGCGCTCGCTACGATGCGATCGACACGCGCTCCGCGCCCACTGGCGACGAATCGGCGCAGGACTCGCACGGGATCTTCTCGCCGAAGGCCGGCGCGCTGTTCAAGCTCGCGGATGCCGTTGGCGTGTACGCGAACGTCTCGCGGGGATTTCGCGCGACGGATGGTGTCATTGAGGACCCGACGCTTCCGTTCATCACCGTGTGGGCGTACGAGAGCGGATTGAAGTTCAACGTGGCCGGCGTGAACGCCACGGCGGCGGTGTTCAGAATGGACGTGAGCAACGAGCAAACCTTCAATCCGCTCACGAGCGGCTCGAGCAGCGGGGGCGCGAGCAGGCATCAGGGAGTGGAGCTGTCGCTTCGAGCACCGGTGTCGAAGTCGTTCACGCTCACCGGCGACTGGACCTTCAACGATGCGCGCTACAAGCGGCTCATCACCCAGCCCGAGGACGATCCGACGCAAGTCGATACACTCTCGGGAGAGCGCGTGTACAACACCGCGAAGTACATCGGCTCGGCGGCGCTGCAATGGGCGCCACCATCGTCGCTCTGGTCGGTGCGCGTGAGCACAAACGCGGTGGGTCCGTACTCTCCATTCGATGAGCCCGGAGTCGTACTTCCGGCGTACGCGCTGCTGCACGCGAGTGCTACTCGGAAGATCGGCAAAGTCGAGCTCGAGGCCGGCGTTCGGAATATTCTCGACAAGGCGTACCCCGAGCTCGTTGCAGGCGGACTCGTCGCGCCGGGGCAGCCGCGCGCCGCGTTCGGCACCGTTCGCTACGATTTCTAGTGTCTACATGCGATCGACGATCTTCGCCTTGATCGACTCGTATTCGGAATCGGTGATGAGTCCTCCGGAGAGCATTTCCTTCGCGCGCTGGAGACGCGCGAGCGGATCGTCTTCGGCGGCTCCGCCGCCTCCGGATCCTCCGAGCGCCGAGCCGCTACCGCCGAGCTGGATTCCGCCGGACTTGGCGCGCAGCTCGTCGAGATCGCGTACGCGACGTTTCTCTCTCCATGACTGCTCCTGCGCCTGGGCCGCCCGGTACACCTGCTCGGCCTCCGTCTTTCGCAGCCCTTCGGCGCCGATGACCCCTATCGTCTGACCGGTGGACGCGAGATCCTGTCGTCCGCGCGACGTAATGGTGAGCTCGGCGCTGAGGATGTGCACGCTTAGGTGGGCGCTCTCGATGTCCTGCCATCGCATGTCGACGGGCGAGTAGCCGCCGAACAGTCCGCGCTGTATGCGAATCAGCCGTCCACTCGTCGCGGCGACGACCACGCGCCGGTGCGTGAGCGCGAAGAGCCGGCGCTGCACCGCGTAGGCGACCAGCGATTCTCCGGGCACGAGCAGCGCATTCAGGTGCTGGAGTGCCTCCGCGAGGCGCGGATCATCTGCGCCCGCAGGGGCCGATGCGAGCGAGCCATCTTTGTCGTGCGTCCGCGCCGCCGCATCCGTATTCGACGAGCTGTCAGCGGGGCCGCCAGGAGTGGTCATCGTGAGAAACCTCGGAGGAGAGAATGCGAATCGCGACGAACGCTCTGCCCATACGATGGAGTGAGTGGGGTGCCTCTGACAAGTACATTGCGTCAGCTCGGCGACGCCCGCGGCTGCTTGCGCGCGAGTTTGTGGCCACCGCGCGAGGCGCGGCTCCTCATCTGGTCGATCCGGTCGAGAGTCTTGACAGCAGCCACCGGCGTGCCGAAGATAGAAATGCAGTCGTGGTCACCACTCGAAAGTTCGGAGAGCTCCTCGCCATGACGTTCGTACGACTCGCACTTGCCTCCCTTTTCATTCTTCGACCCTCCTCGAGGGGCGGCGCGATCGCACACGGCTGACGGTCTGTTAACCGACACCACGCGACCGGCCCCTCGGACAGTCCGAGGGGCCGGTTCGCGCATCATCCCCATTCAGTCACGAATGACGACACGAATCGACCTCATTAAGCAACCATCGCCGCGAACGCTCTTCGCGAAGCTCTGGGACGATCATCTCGTCGAGGGGGAGTCGGAAGCGACACCCGCCGTGCTTTACGTCGACCTGCACCTGGTGCACGAGGTGACGTCGCCGCAGGCATTCGCGGAGCTCCGCGAGCGCGGACTCCGAGTCAGGCGCCCCGATCGGACGCTGGCGACGATGGATCACTCCACGCCGACCACCCCGCGCGGCATCGACGGCCGCATTCCGGTGGTCGACCTGCAGGCGCGCGCGCAGCTGGCGCAGCTCGAGCAGAATTGCGCCGAGTACGGAGTTCCCCTGTTCGCACTCGGCAGCGAGCATCAGGGGATCGTGCACGTGATCGGCCCCGAGCTCGGCTTCACGCAACCGGGAATGACGATCGTCTGCGGCGACAGCCATACGAGCACTCACGGCGCGTTCGGCGCGCTCGCCTTCGGCATTGGGACCTCCGAGGTTGCGCACGTGCTCGCCACACAATGCCTGTTGCAGCGCCGAGCGCTGACGATGGAGGTTCGTGTCGATGGCGTGCTCGCGAGTGGTGTCACCGCCAAGGACCTCATTCTCCGCCTCGTCGCCGAGATCGGCATCGGTGGCGCGACGGGACACATTCTCGAGTACACGGGCTCCGCCATCCGCTCGTTGTCGATGGAGGAGCGCATGACCGTGTGCAACATGTCGATCGAGGCCGGTGCGCGAGCGGGGATGATCGCACCGGACGAGACGACGTTCGAGTATCTCGCCGGGCGCCCGCACGCGCCGCGCGGTGCCGAGTGGGATGCGGCGCTCGCGCGCTGGCGCACCTTCGCGGCCGATGACGGATCGCTGCACGATCGCACCGTGATCCTCGATGCGAGCACGATCAAGCCGATGATCACCTACGGGACGAATCCAGGAATGGGCATCGCGGTCGACGCGCCGGTGCCGACGCCGTCGCACTTCGCCGATGCATCGGAGCGCCGCGCGCTCGAGAAGGCGCTTCTGTACATGGCGCTGACTCCGGGGGAGGTGCTGCTCGGCAAGCCGGTGGACGTCGTCTTTCTCGGTAGCTGCACGAACTCGCGCATCTCCGATCTGCGTCTCGCCGCCGGCGTGATGCGCGGGCAGCGCGTTGCATCCACGGTGCGGATGCTCGTCGTGCCCGGCTCGCAGGAGGTGAAACGGCAGGCGGAGGCGGAGGGGCTCGACGAGATCTTCCGCGCCGCGGGCGCGGAGTGGCGCGAGGCCGGATGCTCGATGTGCATCGCAATGAACGGCGACGAGCTTCGGCCCGGCCAGTACGCGGTGAGCACGAGCAATCGCAACTTCGAGGGGAGGCAGGGGAAGGGAGGGCGCACCTTTCTCGCGAGCCCGCTCACTGCGGCCGCGACCGCGATCGCCGGCACGATTGCCGATGCGCGTACATACGTGGGAGGGCGCTGAGCATGGAGCCGTTCGTCACCCTCCGCTCGACCGCCGTCGTGCTGCCGCTCGAGAACGTCGACACCGATCAGATCATTCCGGCGCGCTTCCTGAAGACCACGGACCGGCTCGGCCTCGGAAACAATCTGTTCGCCGACTGGCGCTACGACGGCGCGGGCGCTCCCAAGCGCGAGTTCGTGCTCAATCGCCCGGAGGCGAAGAGCGCGAAGCTGCTCGTTGCTGGCAGGAATTTCGGCTGCGGCTCGTCGCGCGAGCACGCTCCGTGGGCGCTCCTCGGCTTCGGATTTCGCGCGGTGGTGAGCAGCGAGTTCGCCGACATCTTCCGCAACAACGCGCTCGGCAACGGACTTCTTCCGGTCGCCCTGCCTGCGGCGGTGGTCGAGCGCATCGGCGCGGTGATCGCGATAGACCCGACATCGGTGTTCACGATCGACCTCGAGAGCCGGTCCTTCGCGCTGCCGGGCGGTGAGCGCTTCGAGTTCCCCGTCGATCCATTCGCGCGCCATTGCATGCTCCAGGGCGTCGACCAGCTCGGCTATCTCGCGGCGAAGGAGCCGGAGATCGCCGCCTACGAGATAACGCGCGCGGGAGCGTACTGACATGCGTGCACAGATCGTACGGCTCCCGGGCGATGGCATCGGGCCCGAGGTCGTCGCCGAGGGCGTGCGCGTACTCGACGCGGTGGCCGAGCGTTGGGGGCACACGTTCGTGACGACGGCGGCGCTCATCGGTGGCGCCGCGATCGACGCCACGGGCACTCCGCTCCCGGACGAAACCGTCGCGCTCTGTCGCGCGAGCGATGCCGTGCTCCTCGGCGCCGTGGGTGGACCGGCGTGGGACAATCCTCGCGCGAAGGTGCGCCCCGAACAGGGACTGCTGGGAATCAGGCAGGCGCTTGGCCTGTTCGCCAACGTGCGACCGGTGGCGGTGCACGAAAAGCTCGCGGCCTCGTCGCCGCTCAAGGCGGAGAGGCTGGCGGGGGTCGATCTCGTCGTGGTGCGCGAGCTCACCGGTGGCATCTACTTCGGCGAGAAATCGCGCACGTCACTCGGCGGGGACGGTGAGCGTGCCATGGATGTGTGCACGTACTCGACGATGGAGATCGAGCGCGTCGTCCGCGTGGCGGGGAAGCTGGCTCTCGCGCGCCGCGGCAAGCTCACCTCGGTGGACAAAGCGAATGTCCTCGAGACATCGCGGCTATGGCGCGAGGTGACGATGCGCGTCGTCGCGGAGGAATTTCCGTCGCTCGAGATCGAGCATCTGCTCGTCGATGCGTGCGCGATGCACCTGCTGCAGCGCCCGGCGTCGTTCGACGTGATCGTGACCGAGAACATGTTCGGCGACATTCTCACGGACGAAGCCTCGGTGCTGGCGGGCTCGATCGGGCTCCTCCCCTCGGCATCGCTCGGTGCGAGTGTCGAGCGCGATGGCCGGCAGAGGACGCTTGGCATCTACGAGCCGATCCACGGGTCCGCGCCTGACATCGCGGGGAGGGGGCTCGCCAATCCCATCGGTATGATCGCGAGCATCGCGATGTTGTTGCGCCATTCGCTCGGCCTCGACGAGGAGGCGCTCGCGGTGGAAGAGGCGGTACACGAGGCGCTCGGCGCGGGCGCGCTCACCGCCGATTTGGTGCCGAAGGGAACGCTGGCCAAGCGAACGAGCGAGGTTACTGATGCCGTCATCGCGCGTCTTCTGCACACTCGCACGGCGGTGCCCGCATGAGGCGCGCAGCTCGTTCGGATGTTGACAGCGCGAGCCGGAAGCAGTATCTAATTCGAACGGATGCGCCGCGGCAGGACCGCGCATCGACTACGATTTGCTCTTACTTCAGACGAATTTTGCCGTGAATCTCTCGCTCGTCCTCCTTTCCCTCGTCCTTATTCCCCTCCTTATCGTGGGGCTTATTGACGTGGGATCGAGGCACCGAGCATGAAACACTAACATGCCGATCTGCCTCTCCCACCAAATCGGGAGAGGCGAAACACGCAAGCCTCTTCCCGCGCGGAAGGGGCTTTTTTGTTGTTTCGCTCACCCGGGGTGCACATGAGCTCTGCAATGCGATCGGACGTCATCAAGAAGGGAAATTCGCGCGCGCCGCACCGAAGTCTGCTCCGAGCCACGGGGCAGATTCGCGACGTGCGCGATTTCGACAAACCCTTCATCGCCGTTTGCAACTCGTACTGCGACATCGTTCCGGGACACGTGCACCTGCAGGCGTTCGCCCGCGTCGTGAAGGATGCGGTTCGGCAGGCAGGTGGAATTCCGTTTGAATTCAACACGATTGCGGTGGACGACGGCATCGCGATGGGGCACGATGGAATGCGGTACTCCCTGCCGTCCCGCGAGCTGATCGCGGACGCCGTCGAGACGATGGTCGCGGCGCACTGCTTCGACGCGATGATCTGCATTCCGAACTGCGACAAGATCGTTCCCGGGATGCTGATGGGCGCCGCGCGCGCGAACTTGCCGACGGTGTTCATCTCCGGCGGACCGATGCGTGCCGGAATGGATGCGAGCGGCAACAAGGTCGACCTGATCACGGTGTTCGAGGGCGTCGGCAAGCAGGCGGCCGGAGAGATCACCGATGCGCGCCTGCTCGAGCTCGAGGAGGTCGCCTGCCCGACGTGCGGGAGTTGCAGCGGGATGTTCACCGCGAACTCGATGAACTGCCTGTGCGAGGCGCTCGGCGTCGCGCTTCCGGGCAACGGTAC
>DATHJR010000032.1:0-2168 GCA_035286525.1 Gemmatimonadaceae bacterium
CCGAGAGGCCGCTGTACACGTCCACCGTCTGCGCTTCTCGTTTGAACGACTTGTAGACATCGCGAATCTCGACGAGGGCCATTGGATCTCTGCCGTTGGAGTGTTTTGAGAAGTGAGAACGAAGCGACGCCGCTACGGCACTTTTACGCGCATGCCATCGACAGGCGCGTCTACACCGCCCACGAGGAGCTGCTCACCGCCACTGAGCCCCGAGCGAATTTCGAAGTATCCGCCGCTCGCCGGGCCGGTCGTCACGACGCGCCGCACTAGACGGCCATCGCGCACGATCCACACGACCGTGCTCCCACTGTCGGTTTTCACCGCGGCTTCGGGCACGCGAATGGATTGTCGCGCGGGCGCGGATGCGTCGCTTCCGCGCGGAGCCTCGGGCGTCACAAAATCGACCTTGGCACCCATCTCCGGGAGAATGCGCGGATCGTGATCGGTAATCGTCACCTTCACCTGCACCGTCGCCCGCTGACGGTCGGCGGTGGGAACGACCTGCCGAGTGACACCGCGGAAGGTGGTATCGGGATACGCGTCGAGCGTGATGCGCGCCGGCTGTCCATTCGTGATTCGTCCGATGTAGGCCTCGTTCACATCCACCTCGACCTCGAGCGTTGCGAGGTCCGCCATCGTGACGACGGCCCCGCGAGTGAGCCCTCCGCCCACCGAGGGCGCGACGACCTCACCGACCTCTGCATCCTTGCGGAGTACGGTGCCGGTGAACGGTGCGCGGATGATCGTGTTGTCGTTCATTGCCTCCGCCAACTGAAGCGCCGCCTCCGCGCTCTGTTTTCGGGCGGCGGCTGCACTGTATCGCGCATCGGCCTGCGCGGCGCGGCTCACCGCGGCCTCATAATCCTGCGACGAGAGCAGGTTCGGACTGCTGGTGCGAATCTCGCGCAGACGCGCGGCCTCGCGAGTCAGCTGCTCGCGATCGGCCGCGGTTTCGATCACGCTTGCCTGCGCGGAGGAGACGTTGGCGCGCGCCTGCGAGACGCCGGCGAGTAGATCGGCGTTGTCGAGGCGCGCGATGATGTCGCCGCGGTGCACGAACGAGCCCTCGCTCACGCCGAGGTAGGCGAGACGCCCCGCGACCTTGGCGGACACGGACGCCTTGGTGCGCGCGGCGACGTAACCGTTCGCGGTGACGCTGGTCGCCCCCCCGGACGTCGATCCCGTGGCACCCGTCGACGTCGCGGTCGTCACCTGGACGGTGGGAACGGCGCGAGCCTTGAGCACGAACGCCGCCGCCGCAATGACAGCGAACGCGCCGGCGAAGATGATGAGATTGCGCCTAAGCGCTTTGCGAAGCGGGGCGGCGGGCGCATCGCGATTGATGCGTAGCCTGGAAAGATCAGCCGGACTCGACATGGGGACTGTAAGCTACGGCGGGATGGGCTGGCCCGCGAGGCGTGGATAATCCACTTGACGTGGAAATACACCGTCCATTCTTTACACTGACAATCATCATCACGCGAGGCCCCATGCACGTCACGCGCTCCGCACTCGCTGCCTTCGCGCTCATGGCCGTAGCCCTCCCTCGCGCGTCGGCACAGCAATCCGCCGACACCGCGCACTACGTCGTGCTCTTCTCCGGCCGCCCGGCCGGCGAATATCGCGAGTGGTGGGCGAAGGGCGAGCTCCACTCCGTCTACGAGTACAACGACCGCGGACGCGGCCCCCACGAGGAGTCCGTGCTGCGCGTCGGCTCGGCCGGCGTACCAACCTCGCTCTCGGTCGTGGGCCACGGCTACCTGAAGGACAGCGTCGACGAGAAGTTCACGTCGAGCGGCGGAACGGCCACCTGGAAGACATCGAGCGAGCATGGAACGCATGCGGATGCCGGCCATGCGTACTACGTGGCGTCGTCCGAGGCGCCCACCGGATCGCAGCTGCTGATCAAATCGGCGCTCGCGAACGGCGGCCGGATGCCGTTACTGCCGAGCGGCGAGGCGAGTGTCGTGAAGTCCGGCGAGATGACGATCACGGTGCGCGGCAAGCCCGTGCACGTCGTGCGCTACGACGTCGGCGGCTTCGGATTCTCACCCTTCCCGCTCTGGGTTGACGACAGCGGCGAGCACTTCGCGTCCGTGTCCGGCTGGTCGAGCGTGGTTCCCGCCGGCTGGGAGGCCGCGGTGCCGGCAATGACGGAGGCGCAGGAG
>DATHJR010000033.1:0-3871 GCA_035286525.1 Gemmatimonadaceae bacterium
AGCGGGGATCGCCCTGGCTTTCACGGACATCTGGTACCGGCACGAAGCCGCGCGGGGGCTCGCGTTACTGGACGCGGCCGTCGCACGCTATCCGCTCGCGTCGCTGCCGCCCCTCGATCGCAACTACGCGACGCTCGCGTACATGTATGCACTCGGCGGGCGTCCCGCGCGCGCACGCGAGCTCCTCGCCGACGTACGCGCGAACGAGCGCGTGCCTGGGATCACGCGCGGCGGCCTCGGGCTTCGCGACGAGGGAACGTATCTCCGCGCGCTCGGCGCGACGGAGCTCGCGGAGGGCAAGCCGGCGCAGGCGGTGGCCACGCTCCGGCAGTCGGTGAAGTTCTACTACTGTCCGACCTGTACGTTACCCGACCTCGCGCGCGCGCTCGAGCTCGCAGGCTACCCCGACTCGGCGATCGCCGTCTATCAGGAATATGTGACAACACCGTGGTCCGAGTGGCAGAACGCGCTCGGCGAATTTCGAGTGACGGCGTATCAGCGACTTGGCGCACTACACGAGGCGCGC
This sequence comes from Gemmatimonadaceae bacterium, assembly GCA_035286525.1. GTDB lineage: Bacteria > Gemmatimonadota > Gemmatimonadetes > Gemmatimonadales > Gemmatimonadaceae > FEN-1250. The sequence continues at coordinate 527 of DATHJR010000033.1, forward strand.
GGCGACACGGCCCAGGCGATCGCGTCGTACGACAAGGTGGCCGCGCTGTGGGCAGGCGCCGATCCCGAGCTGCAGCCAATTGTCTTGAATTCAAGACAACATGCCGCGGCGATGGGCGCGCATGGCCGGCACTAGACGAGTCAAAGCGCATTCCCGCCGCTGCCCCCGCAGGCTGGCGTTAACTGATGTGAGAAACGAATCCAACGGACGGGAACGGACGGAACTCTAAGACGATCACGCGCTTGGTCGCCTTGGTCTCGAATCCGACAAAGTCCGTTCGCTCCGTTCCGTTCGTACCACACATTGTTGGAGCCTACTCGCTCGCGCGCTCGGCGGATGGCAGACTCGTGCAATGACCGACTTCCGTCCATTCACTCTCCTGACGTGAGTTGATCGTCTCCCGTGTGGCTCAACGACTCTCCCGAGATGCGTGTCGATTTCCCGAAAGTTCGTTCGACGTGTTTGTAGAGCGGCGGTTTCAGCCCAGGCCCTCCTGCCTCAGCGCCACGCTCGCAACCGGACGAACAAGGAGAAATGACATGCAGCCCACCATACTGGCCACGAGCGCATACGCCAATGACTTCGCGAGCGCGCGTGCAAAGTCGAAGCGGATCAACGCGACGATCTGGACGGTGCAGGTGATTCTGGCGTGCGTGTTCTTGTTCGCCGGAGGCGTGAAGCTCGTTCTGCCGATCGCCGCGATGACCACGCAGATGCCACTCCCCGGCGCATTCCTTCGCTTTCTCGGCGTCGCCGAGTGCGCGGGTGCACTCGGCCTGATCCTGCCGTCGCTCCTGCACATCCGCCCTTGGCTCACACCGATCGCCGCGGGCGGCCTGGTGATCATCATGAGCGGAGCGACTGCACTCACGATGGCTGGCGGAAAGATCGGGCCTGCGCTCGCGCCGTTCGTGGTTGGACTGTTGGCCGGGTTGGTTGCGTTTGCACGCACGCGTGTGGTTCCGATCCGCGAGAGGGCTCGCGGATCGGTGCGCGCGCGCTATGCGGTCGGCGAGCTGGTGCGCGGCTGAGGTCCCGGCATTATCGCGATGAGCCGCGTGACGTGGTCGCGGCTCACGAGCTCCCAGGTAGTACGATACGATAGCCGAGCGTCTCCCCAAGACCCTGCTCGTAGGCGAGCTGCGCGATGAGAACCCCGAACGGCTCGAGATATCGGGAGATGCGCAAGCCTCCAGCATCGATGGGATTGCAGCCGGCATCGCGCGCGAGATGCGCAGCAGTCTCTTTCGCTGCCTCGGAGTCTCCGCAGTAAACGACATCGGGACGCACGCGCACCACCTCCGCGTCGTCGCTCAACAATTCGGAAGTGATCGTGTTGAAGATCGCGACGACGCTCGCGCCCGTGCGGCGCGCCAGTTCCTCGGCGCCCGAGCTCGTGTGGCCAATCGCAAGCTCGGTATCGTCGGCGGTCATTGGGATCGTGCACGTGAGCACGGTCTTTCCGGCGAGCGAGCGGGCCTGCTCGAGCGCCTCGTCGACCGTGCTCCACTGCACCGCGAACAGCACCGCCTCCGCCCCTTTCGCGGCGTCGGCCGGGGATGAGGACTTCGCACCTTGACCTATCTCACGCGCGATCGCCTCGAGCTTGTGCGGATCTCGGGAGAAGCTGATGGTCACCTCGTGTCCGGCGCGCGCCCAGCGCCTGCCGAGTGCGCGGCCCATTCGCCCCGCGCCGATGATGCCGATCTTCATGACTGCCCTCGCAATCGCTTGGGAATCGCCGCGAGAAGCTTACGTCGGCCATTTCCCCTCGGCTAGCGCGCAGCCGGCTTCTCGGCGGGGCTCGTGCTGCGGCGAGAGAGCAGCGGCTTGGCTGGCGGTTCTCCCGCCTTGAGCTTGTCCACGTCGCGCATCCACACTTCGAGTCCGCCATCGGCGAGCGTGCGCTCGTACCCCGCTACGAGCTGCGCGTTGTAGCGCGAGAGATCGAAACGAAAGACGTCGGATGGATCGAGGTCGACGATCTGCATCTCCGCATCGAGCATGAGGAGGCGCCCGAAGCGGAGCATGCCGCCCTTATAGAACATGTAGTTCGGCGCCTTCGTGTCCGGGGGGACGAGCGCGCGGACGCGTGCATGTGGTTCGGTTGAGCCGAACACCTGCATGACTTCATCGCTGTCGACGCGCACGGAGGTGACGTGCCCCTCGATCGTCGGGGGTGGGAGAATCTTCGCCGGATCGAGAAAGAGGTCGTTGCCGTGCACCGAGGCGCCCGTTGCACCCTTGAGATCGAGCAGCTTCTCGAGGTCCAGTCCGAGGAACTTCATGAGCTTGGCGCCGTTCACCCCCATGATCTTCGTCTTCGTGGGGTGGATGCGAATCAGCCCCTCCGGGGTGACATTCATCGTCGCGGTGATCTCGAACGAGATGGTGATCACCTTGTGAATGCGCCCGGTCTGCACGATGTGATCGCCCTCCGTGCGCACGTGCAGGTGCGTGAGCGGCGATCCCTTGTAGCCGAACACGTACTTGTTGAGGAGCGCCGTGAGATCTGCGCCCGTGAGCCCCACTTCGGCGGTATCGATGGCAATGACGAAGGAGTTCTTGTCGTCGAACAGTATGGGCCCGCCCTCCTTGCTTCGCATCGTTCCATCGAGATGCCGGATGTGCAACACCACCGCGGTATCGACGTAGAAGTCGACGTGCCGCATCGAGACGCGCGTGCGCGCGTGGGCGGTGTCCGTGCGCGGCGTTCGCGGCGCATCGCCCGGCGCCGCGCGGGCGACGCGGGGCCGGAAAATGCTCGGTGCTGCGAGCGATGCGATGAGCACGAGCAGCGCGAGGCAGGCGAGCAGGCGGGCGGCGCGGCGCCCGCGAGGAGTAGCGACCGACTCTTCGATCCTGTTGCGAATGCGGGAAGCCACGCGAGCAAAGTGCACCATGGGACGATAACACCAGCATTCCGCGAGCCGCTTCCGGGGTTTCGGGGTGAACCGCACGAGAAGCGCGGCGAGCGCACGTCTGAGGATGTTGAGCCTCGGCTGCAGGGCCTGCCTCACATTCGGGCGGATGCGCGCGAGCACAGGGTTACATTGGCAGAGATACAGGTTCATCGCCTCACCGCGCGTCGTCCGCGCTGGAGCATCGCAGCATGGTCGCGTCCGTGATATCAGCCCCGCTGGGCACGCACTGGCTGCTCGACATCGTTCAGTCGGAGCAACCGCTCGGAGAGAAGGTCACGATCGATAGCCAGACGTCGATCACCGTGGCGTGGCGCAACGTGGCGCAGGGCTACGGGATGACGCAGGCGCAGCTGGCCGCGCTCGTCGCGGCTCATTTCCACCTGAGCGTCGCTGACCTCTCCGCCGCACAGCCGCACGCGGC
>DATHJR010000034.1:0-20687 GCA_035286525.1 Gemmatimonadaceae bacterium
CACGAGTGCTATTGGCTCAACTGGTTGTATCCAGTCCACGTGACGAGCCTGCAGCCTGACGTGTTCGTCGCGCGTCGCTTTGAAGATTGGAACGCGGGCCGCGACGCTGCCTATGCTCGGAGCCTTGAAATCGTCTCAGCAATCCGGTGACCGTGCGGCGACAGGATTAGCGACCCAAACAATTCTTGCCTCGCGCGGTTGACGATGAGCGAAGGGCCCAGCGGACAATCGCTGGGCCCTTCGTTTTCTCGCGTTCAGGATTTTACCGCCTACTGCACCGCGTTGATCATGTCGAAGATCGGCAGATACATCGCCACCACCATTCCTCCGACGATCACTCCCAGGAACACGATCATCACCGGCTCCATCAAGCTCAGAAGCCCGGATACGGCCGTATCGACCTCGGTGTCATAGAAGTCCGCGATCTTCGTGAGCATTTCGTCCAATCCACCGGTCTGCTCACCTACCGCGATCATCGAGATGACCATCGGCGGGAAGACGTTCGACTTCTGCAGCGGCGCCGAGATCGTGTCTCCACCGGCGATGCTCGCCCTGGACTCCATGATCGCATCGTGAATGACGCGGTTGCCGGCCGTCTTCGCCGTGATCTCGAGCCCATCCAGAATCGACACGCCCGAGCTGATCAGCGTGCCCAGTGTGCGCGTGAAGCGCGACACCGCCGACTTGCGCAGCATGTCGCCCAGCACCGGCACCTTGAGCAGGATCTTGTCGATGTTCAACTGGCCGCTTGGCGTCTTGTAGTACTTCTTGAGCGAGTAGACGGTGAACCATGCGCCACTGGCAACCGCCCACCAGAAGTGTTTCAGGAAGCTCGACAACATGATCACGATGCGCGTTGGCAGCGGGAGCGCCAGGTTGACGCTCGCGAACATAGTCTCGAACACCGGAATGACGAAGATCAGCAGCGTCACGATGGCGATGAAGGCCACGCTCATGATGACGGCCGGGTAGATCATCGCGCTCTTCACCTTCCCGACGAGGGCGTCGTTCTTTTCTAGGAACGTCGCCAGTCGCATCAGAATCGTGTCGAGAATACCACCCGCCTCACCGGCGGCCACCATGTTCACGTACAGATCGGTGAACGCCTTCGGATGCCGGCGCAGCGCGTCGGCCACCGTGTGTCCGGACTCGACGTCGTACACCACCTGGTGCGTCACGTCCTGCAGCGCCTTGTTCTCGCTCTGGCGAGAGAGAATGTCGAGCGCCTGCACGAGCGGCAGTCCCGAGTTGATCATCGTCGAGAACTGACGCGTGAAGATGACGATGTCGCGCGTCTTGACCTTTCCAGCCTTCTTCTTTCTCTGTTCCTCGTCGACCTTCACGACGATGAGCTTCTGCCGCCGCAGGTTCGCTACGACCTCGTCCCGCGTCGCAGCTTCCATCGTGGCGTTCTTCAGCTCACCGCCGAGGGTGCGCGCCGTATAGGCATATGTTGGCATGTAATCTCCTCAGACTTTTCTGATTACCGCTTGCCCGCGGCCGCGTACTTCGCGTGCTGTCCGGCAATTCGCGGCGCTTCGCCGCTCGCTCCATCATCCAGCGGCGCCTCGCCGACCATGCGAAGGAACTCGTTCTGATCGCCCGACACTCGGAGGCACTCATCCAGCACGACCTCGCGCGACATATAGAGCTGATACAGCGAGTCGTTCAACGTTTGCATGCCAAACTTCTTTCCGGCCTGCATCGACGAATTGATCTGGTGGATCTTGTTATCGCGCACAAGCGCCCGAATTGCCGGCGTCACCACCAGGATCTCCGCCGCCATCGCACGACCGCGCCCCTTCGCGCGCGGCAACAGCGTCTGCGTCACGATCCCTTCGAGCACGAAGGCGAGCTGCGCGCGAACCTGTCCCTGCTGGTGACTCGGGAACACGTCGATCATTCGGTTGATGGCCTCGGCCGCCGAATTCGTATGCAGCGTCGCGAAGCACAGGTGCCCCGTCTCGGCGATCGTCAGCGCGGCCTGCATCGTTTCCAGATCGCGCATTTCGCCGACGAGAATGACGTCGGGATCCTCACGCAGCGAATACTTGAGCGCGGTCGCGAAGCTCTTCGTATCCGTCCCGACCTCGCGCTGGTTGACAATGCAGCTCTGGTGACGGTGGATGAACTCGATTGGGTCTTCAACCGTGATGATGTGGCCGCGTCGCTCGCGATTGATCTTGTCTATCAGCGCCGCCAGCGTCGTGCTCTTTCCGGATCCGGTCGGCCCCGTCACCAGCACCAGCCCGCGCGGACGCTCGGCCATCTTCGCTACTGCATTGGGAAGGCCGAGCTCCTCGAACGTGCGGATGTTGAACGGGATCTGTCGAATGACGAGCGACACGCAGCCACGCTGCTTGAAACAGTTGCCGCGAAAGCGCGCCAGATTCTGAATGCCGAATGAAAAGTCGAGCTCGTCCTCGGTCTCGAAGCGCTTCTTCTGGTTTTCCGTGAGAATCGAGTACGTGAGCTGCAGCGTGTCTTTCGGGGACAGCACCACGTCGACGTTGGCGTCGGTGATGTCGCCGTCAATACGCAGTTTCGGCTTGTCACCCGCCGTGATGTGCAGGTCGGACGCGTCCCGCTCGATCATTTCCTCGAGCAACGCGCGCAGGTTGACAGAATTGGCGGCTGGGGCGGTCAATGTGGCTCCTTGCGAGGTGGCGGTACCCCCTGGAACGGGATACCCCCTATAGACGAGGGAATGGGGCGAGCGTTGCAGGGTCGTGCAGCGGGCTCCGAAAGCGGCGCCCGCCCCTGCCCTTCGACGGTCTAGGCTGCGGTTTCGCGGATGACCTGGTCCAGGGTACAAATCCCCTTCATGACCTTGAGAAGCCCGTCCATGCGCAGCGTCAGCATCCCCTCCTCCACCGCTCCGTCACGAATCTCGGCCGCCCCGACGTTCTGCATGACCAGTTTCCGCAGCTTGGGCGTCATGAGCATCACCTCGTAGAGTCCCTGGCGCCCCTTGAGTCCCGAGCCGGCGCATGCGTCGCATCCACGGCCCCGGAAAAACGGCATCTCCGCGATCGTCGTATCGAGGGTGAAATCCTTCACGATCGGCGCCGCATCCTTCGTCGCCATCCGCTTCATGTTCTCGATCGCCTCGGCGGTATACGCCAAGCTCCGGAACGTCATGTCCGGCTTGAGCTTAGCCGCCGCCATCTCGATTGGGTCGGGTTGATACTGGGCCCGGCAGGTGTTGCAGATCTTGCGCACGAGTCGCTGCGCCAGCACCAGGTTGAGCGCGGACGCCACGTTGAACGGCTCCAGCCCCATGTCCATCAGACGCGTGACCGTTTCCGGCGCCGAATTCGTGTGCAGCGTCGACATGACCAGGTGACCCGTGAGCGCCGCCTTGATGGCGATGCCGCCCGTCTCCAGATCGCGGATCTCTCCGATCATGATGATGTTCGGGTCCTGACGAAGGAACGCCTTTAGCGACGCCGCGAACGTCAGTCCGATGTCGGTGCGCACGAGCACCTGGTTGATCCCGAAGATGTTGTACTCGACGGGATCTTCCGCCGTCATGATGTTGACGTCGATGTTGTTGACCTTGGACAACGCCGAGTACAGAGTCGTCGTCTTTCCGGAGCCCGTTGGGCCGGTGACGAGCACCATGCCATACGGATTCGCCACCGCTTCCATCAGATCGGATTCCGCGCGCGGCTCGATGCCGAATTTCTCGAGGTCGAGCGTCAGATTCCCCTTGTCGAGAATTCGGAGCACGATCTTCTCGCCGAACAGCGTTGGCAGCGTCGACACGCGATAGTCGATGACTTTCTTGCCGATCTTCAGCTTGATGCGACCATCCTGCGGCACGCGTCTCTCGGCGATGTTCAGATTCGACATGATCTTGAAGCGCGAGATGAGCGCGGCCTTCAGCTTCATCGGCGGCTTCATCACTTCCTGGAGCGCGCCGTCGACGCGGTAGCGCACACGCATCTCGTGCTCGAAGCACTCGAAGTGAATGTCGGACGCGCCCTTCTTCACCGCGTCCGTCAGGATTCCGTTGATGAGCTTCACGACAGGCGCATCGTCGATCGCAGCCGCCAGCACCGACGCGCTGAGATCCTCATCACGCTCTTCTACGACTTCGACGTCACCTTCGTCGTCGATGTCGTCGAGGATATGCTGGAGTGCGTCGTCGGTGTTCTCGCCGTAGTGCTTGTCGACGGCGTTGCGCAGCGTGTATTCGCCGGCGATGACCGGGAAGATGTCGTATCGGGTGATGAACTTCAGATCGTCGATGACGCCCAGGTCGGACGGATCCGCCATCGCGACGGTGAGCGTGCGGCCTTCGCGCTTGAGCGGGAGCACCAGATGGCGCTGCGCCAGCTCGGCCGGGATCAGCTTCGCGATGCGCGCGTCGACCTCGAAGTTCGTGAGGTCGACGGCGGGCATGCGGAACTGCCGGGCCAGCATGCGCGTGAGCTCGACCTCGTTGATGTAGCCGAGCTTCACGAGGTTGTAGCCGACCCGCATTCCGGTGGTCTTTTGCTCCTGCAGCGCGCGATCCAACGCCTCGCGCGTGATGAGCCCCTCTCGCATGAGGAGATCACCGATGCGCTCACCCGCGCCATGCGCTGCTGGAGCTACGGCCATGATTCTCGGAGGGGGGAACAGCGCCCGGGCGGCGTCGGCGACGCCACCCGGGCGGGGTCGTGGGAAGCTGCCTACGTACTATTGTGATGGTGACTGGCGCTTGCGACGCTTTTCGAGGCGTCGAGCAGCCCCTCCACCAACCTCGTTCTCACGGGATTGACGCGGTTGCTGTGAGAACGTCACGTACGGTGTGATGGCATCCACGACCGCCTCACCCACCCCTTTTACGCGTCGAAGCTCGTCGAGCGAACCGAACGGGCCGAGCGAGTCTCTGTTCGCGAGAATCCGCTTCGCGAGCGTGGGTCCGATCTTTGGAAGCGCGAGGATTTCCCACTCCTGGGCGAGGTCCAGATCGACCGGTCCGGCGGACGAAACTCCGATATCTCTGGGCTGTTCGGCTGCTTGGGGCAGGATTTTGGTGCTCTTTCTCCTTTTTCTCCTGGCAGAGCTGTCGGCGCGAACCGCATCGGACCCGTCGGAGGTCGAGATGCCGATCGCCCTGGGTCGTTTCGACCGATGTCGCTTCCCGGCCCCACTCTTTTCGGCCGAGTCCGCCGAGTCTACCGCGACGATCTGACGATGCAGCTCTGTTCTCGCCGCGGCGCTGGGCGGCGGCGGTTCGGCGCTGAGCGCCTTCGTTGCGCGGACCCCGGCGCCGAGCGTGAGCATGGCGGAGAGAAACACGAGGGCGCGCTTTTCGGCTGGTGTCGGCATGCGCGAAGATCGCGCGGGGTCACGCGCTCGCATTCATCGATCGAGCGCGACGCGGTGCAGAATTCGAGACTGGCGAGGCCGCCGGTGTAGTTGCACTGTCGGTCGTGTCGGTTCACCCAGCGTTGATGCAGGTAAGGAGGCAATCATGAATCACCATCCGGTCTCCCGCCGCTCTTTTCTGCGCCTTGCCGCGATCTGGGCCTCCGCGTTGACGATCGCGTCGGGGCTACGCGCCCAGGCATCCGCGCCCGGCCAAGCGCGCGCGACCGCGGATCGGCCGCCAGCAAACGAGATTCGCGTCACGCTACTCGGCACTGGTACACCGCGACCATTCATGGACCGATTCGGTCCAAGCATCCTCGTCGAGGCGGGCAATGAAAAATTGATCTTCGATGTCGGTCGGGGCGCGATGCAGCGCCTTTTTCAGCTCCACGTGTCGTATTCCGACGTCACGGGCGTGCTTCTGACCCATCTACACTCGGATCATGTCGTCGGACTGCCCGACCTCTGGCTGACAGGATGGATCATCTCCACCAGAGCGACACCGACGTCGCTGTGGGGACCGTCTGGAACTCGCAAGATGGCCGAGAGTCTCGAGAGCGCATTCAGCTTCGATCGCGACATACGCGTGCGTGATGACAAGCTCCCGATCGCGGGCGGGCACCTCGATGCGCGCGACATCGGCGAGCAGATCGTTTTCGATCGAGGCGGTGTGAGGGTTACCTCGTTTTTCGTCGATCACGGTTCGGTACGTCCCGCTCTCGGCTATCGGGTCGACGCGGGCGGTCGCTCGGTGGTTCTCTCCGGGGACACGCGTTACTCGCCCAATCTCATCCGGCACGCGCAGGGCGTGGATTTGTTGATCCACGAGGTGGCCGCCGCCTCGCCAGATGAGCTGCGGCGCAACGAGCACTCGCGCACGATCATCGCTCACCATACTACGCCCGAACAGGCCGCCCAGCTGTTCAATGAGGTTCGGCCGAAGCTCGCCGTCTTCTCGCACATCGTCCTTCGCGACGTCCCTGTGGAGGACGTCATGCGCACGACTCGCCAGACCTATAAGGGTCCCCTTCAGCTCGGCGAGGATCTCATGCGCTTCCACGTCGGCAACAAGGTCACGATCGAGCGGATGCCGCCGGAGGCGCGCGCGCACGGCCGCCCGTAACGGGGCCGCGCGCTACTTCGACGTCAGTAGGCCTGTGGCCACATCGCCGACGATCTGCAGCGAGCGCGCTGAGATCTTGTCGAAGGTGTCGTCCGGCGTGTGGTGCGCCGGATAATCGAAGTCGATCACGTCGATTGTGTGAATGCCCGCATCGAGCAGCGGGATGTGATCGTCGGTCACGCCCAGGTTCGACGGACTGTTGATGAAGTATCGGGAGTAGCCGAGCGACTGGGCCTCGTTCCAGACGAGCGAGACGACCTCCGGCGCGCGCGCGAGCGAGAAAGGCTCCTGATAGATGTCGAGATCCTTGTCGCCGATCATGTCCCAGAGTACCGCGTAGAGCGGCTTGTAGTCGGGCGACGGAAGATGCGACGCGAAATACGTGGAGCCTAGCAGCACGTCCTTCATGGTTCCGAAGTCGCCGTAGTCCTCCCCGTCCACGAACAGCAGGTCGACGCCCACAGTCGACGGCACCTTCTTGAGCGCGTCACCGATTCCGATGAAGAGCGCGACGCCGGATGCGCCGTCGTTCGCCCCGGGCATCGGCAGGTTGCGTCGCGCGGGATCAGTCGCGAGGTCCGAGATGGGTCGCGTATCCCAGTGGGTGAGATAGAGCACGCGCTGCGCAGCCGCCGGATGGATGCGCGCGAGAATGTTGCGGAGGTGCAGCGTGTCGCCCTTGACCGTCACGTGATCGAATTTCTGCTCGATCACCGTATCCGCGCGGCTCTTCATCTGCGCGACGATCCAGTCGCCCGTATGCTGAGCTCCGATCGAGTTGGGGATGCGCGTGCCGAAGTCGAGCTGCGTCTTGGCGTAGGCGAGCGCCGTCGTACCGTCGAACGAAGTCCTGGCACGATCGCCGCGGCAGCCGACGGCCAGTGAAACGACAGCGAGCAGAGCGAGAGTCGAGCGTGACGTGCGCACGGGCTATTCGGGACCGGTGATGAGGGGCCGGGCTGGATGGAGCCCGTTCGAGAAGCCGCAACTTCGCCGAAAGATAGTGGCCGCTCGAACCGCCGGCTCTGGCGCCGCGGCGTGCCGAGGCGCTTAGATTTCTCCATCCGGGGCGCCACGCGCTTTGCCCTCACCCTCGTCCGCAAGCCCTTGAAGATCCTTACGCGCTACATCCTTCGCGAGCAGTTCGGTCCGCTCGTTTTCGCGCTGTCATCGCTCACCGCGCTGCTTCTCCTGCAGCAGGTGGCGAAACAGTTCGGGAATCTCGTGGGCAAGGGGCTCGGCTGGGGCGTGATCGGGGAGTTCTTTCTTCTGTCGATCCCCTTCATCATCGCGATGACGATGCCGATGGGCGTGCTGGTGGCGGTGCTGTACGCCTTCAGCCGGCTGACCGCGGAGAACGAGATCACGGCGCTCCGCGCGAGCGGGATCTCCGTGATGCGGCTGGTGCGTCCCGCGATTTTTTTCGGCGCCGTGCTCGGCCTGCTGATGCTCGTCTTCAACGACCAGGTGCTGCCGCGGAGCAATCATCGTCTGCGCACGCTGCAAACCGACATCGCGCGCAAGAAGCCGACGTTCGCGTTGCGCGAGCAGGTGATCAACGAGGTCATGCCGGGCAAGCTCTTTCTGCGCACGAGCCACATCGACGAGGCGACCGACGGCATGCGCGAGGTCACGATCTACAACTTCGATGATCCGGAGCGCCGGAAAACGATCTACTCGGATTCCGGCGTGATGGGGATGACGCCCGACCAGAAGGACCTGCAGATGACGCTGCAGAACGGCTACATGCAGCAGATCCCCCGCGACAACCTCGGTGAGCTCACTCGTTTGTACTTCCGCACGGACCTCGTTCGCGTGCGCGGCGTAGGCAATCGTTTCGAGCAGACGGAAAAGGACGACTACAAGTCCGAGCGCGAGATGTCCGTGTGCGAGATGGCGAAGGGGCTCGAGGACGGGAACCAGGATCTCGACCAGGCGCGCGCAACGCTCGCGAATACGCTTGCCGCGGCGACGCACTATCTCGCGACGGGCGAGCAACTTCCCGCGACGAAAGCGCCGAAGCCGAAGGTGCGGATGACCGCGGGCGGCCTGTACTGCAAGCTGGTAACGCCGATCTTCGGCAACGCGGCGATCGCGGACTTGGATTCCGCCGCGGCGGCCACGAAGATGGCGGCGGCCGCCGTCGCGCCGAGCATGGGACCGCCCTCGTCGGGCGGATATCGCGCGCCGCCGAGCGTGGGCCCGCCTCCCGGAGGATTCCGAGCTCCGCCGAGCAGCGGGATGGCACAGAGACGGTCGCCGAGCAGCGGAGCACCGACGACTGCCGGCCAGGCGATGCAGCGTGCTCCCGGCAATCCGATTCCGCAGCTGCCTGGAGCCTCCGCTTCCGGGCATGGTCGGTTGTTCAACGAGCCGGGCGCCTCGAGCCCGCTCACGAGCCCGGCGTACCTGCTCAGCTCCGCGGCGCAGATCGAGGTGATGAAGGCGCGTGTGCACGATTCCGAAGTCACGATGAGCCGCTATTCGGTGGAGATCCAGAAAAAATTCGCGCTCGCTGCCGCGTGCATCGTCTTCGTTCTGCTCGGCGCGCCGGTTGGCATCCGCTTTCCGCGCGGCGGAGTCGGCCTCGTGATCGGCGTGAGCATCGCGGTGTTCGCGCTCTACTATGTGGGGCTCATCGTCGGCGAGGACCTCGCGAACAAGCTCATTCTCGATCCCGTCATCGCCATGTGGATGGCCAACGCGCTGTTCACCGTCATCGGAGTGATCGGGCTCGTGCGCGTGCAGCACAGCGGCGGCTCGGCGCGCGGTGGCGACTTCTCGGAGCTGATCGACGCGGTGCGCACATGGTTCGCGCAGCGGTTCAATCGCGTGGGCATTCGGGCCGATCGCCGCCGCCGCGTGACCGCGTGAGGATTCTTCGCCCGCTCGACCGGTACGTTGCGACCGAGTTCACCAAGATCTTCATCACGACCGCGTTGGGCTTCCCGCTCCTCGTGATCGTGATCGACCTGACGGACCGCCTCGGGAAGTATCTCAATCGCCATCTGACGCCCGAGCAGATCGCGATGGCATACGTCTACTGGTTCCCCGAATCGATCTACATGGTGCTGCCGGCCGCCGTGCTGTTCGCGACCGTCTTCACCATCGGTTCGCTCACGCGACATTCGGAGCTCACGGCCGCGAAGGCATCGGGGATCAGCTTCTACCGCCTTCTCGTGCCGATCTTCGGCGGCGCGGCGATCGTCATGCTGTTCGCCTTCGCGCTCGGCGAGCTCGTGCCCATCTCGGACATCAAGCGCAACGATCTCCTCGAGGAGGGGCGCTACAAGCCGGGAAACGAGCGGTATAACTTCGCGTACAGCGCGCCGAAGGGGCGCGTCTACAAGATCGCGGCGCTGAACGTGGAGCGGCGCTTGATCGACAACCTCGAGGTCGAGCGTCGCGGACGCGGGCCCGACTATCCGACGTATCTGCTCGCCGCGCGCACCGCGAACTACGATACCACACACAAGCAGTGGACGCTGAAGGCCGGTGACCTGCACATTCTTCCGGACTCCACGCGCAACTACGCGATCCAGTTCGACAGCGTGCACGACGCAGACTTTCTCGAGGCACCGATCGATCTCACGTCGGCCCCGAAGAGTCCCGAGCAGATGGGATTTCGAGAGCTGAAGCGGTTCATACGATCGCTCGAGCGATCCGGGGCGGATTCGAACGAGATCAAGGTAGAGCTGTCACTGAAGATCGCGATACCCGTGGCGTGCGTGATCATCGTGTTTTTCGGCGCACCCCTCGCCACCAGCACACAGCGCGGGGGGACCGCGTTCGGTATCGGGATCAGCCTCGCGACCACCATCATCTATCTCATGCTCATCCAGCTCACCAAGGCGGTCGGCGAAGGTGGCGCGATACCGCCGTATCTGGCGGCATGGATACCGAACATGATCTTCGGCGCGATCGGCGTGGTACTGCTCGCGAGGGTGCGCACGTGATGCGCGGGGCGCGCGCGGAGCTCGCATGAGCTCGACGCTCTTTCCCGAGAACACCACCGCCGCCCCAACGGGATACTGGATTTTCGGCCGCTTCCTGCGTGCGCTCGGCCGCATCACGAACGCGATCTTCGGACAGCTCGGCGAGCGCGTTCTTTTCCATCGCGATTTCTTCCGTGCGTTGTCGGAGCCGAAGACATATCTCCCGCTTACGATCGCGCAGATGCGTCAGATCGGCGTCGACTCGGTGCCGCTCGTCGCGACGGTCTCTGCGTTCATCGGCGCGGTCACCGCGTACCAGACAACGTACCAGCTATTCCCCGGCGTCCAGTTCTCGGTTGTGGGCTGGATCACGCGGCAGAGCATCGTGCTCGAGCTCGGGCCGCTGCTCACGGCGCTCGTGCTCGCGGGGCGCATTGGCGCGAAGATGACGGCCGAGATCGGGACGATGCGCGTGACGGAGCAGATCGACGCACTCGAAACGCTCGCGTACGATCCGGTCGCGTATCTCATGGTGCCGAGAGTGATCGCGGGGGTGACGATGGTGCCGCTGCTCACCATAGTCGCGATCGCGGTCGGAATCTGCGCCGGCGGGTTCGCGGTGGTGGTCGCGACGAATGTGCGGCTCGACGATTACACAGCGGGACTCCATCTCACGTTCAACACGTTCCAGGTCTGGTACGCGCTGATCAAGGCGACGCTGTTCGGCGGCGCGATCGCGATGACGTGCTCGTACGAGGGATTCATCACCGGATCGGGCGCCGAGGGGGTGGGTCGCTCGACCGCACGGGCGGTCGTCATTTCCTCCGTGGTGATCCTGCTGCTGGATGCGCTCACTGCACTCTATCTCGCCAAAGAGATTCAATGACCAAACAACGGGACGAGGTCGTCGTCGGCATATTCACGTTGGTCGCGATCGTCGTGGCGATAGCCGGCACGCTCTGGCTCGCGCGGCGCGGTTTCAGCAAGTCGTACGTCGAGTACACGCGATTTGCCTGGGGGCAGAACGTGAAGCCCGGCCAGCCGGTGAACCTGGCGGGCGTGCAGGTGGGCTTCGTCGACGCGGTGGATCTGGATGAGACCGGGTTCCTCAAGGTGCGGCTGAGCATCGACAACACCCGCAAGATTCCCGCGGGAACCACGGCCACCGTGACGAACGAGGGCTTCTTCGGCGACAAGTCGATCTCGCTCACGCCGTGCACCGCGGCGCCCGCCGCGGTCACGGCGGATACGTCGACGCCGGCCGTCGCGCGTCCGTTCACTTCGACCTGCCACTTCAACGGCTTTTACGCGGCCGGCGATACGATTCCCGCGGGGCGCGCCGCGCCGTCGATGGACATGCTCTTGATGCGCGCCGACAGCGTCAGTGCCGCGCTGTCCGACGTCGCGAAGACGGCGAGGATCGAGTTCGTGCAGCAGGGTGGCCTCGAGGACTTGCGAAAGACGCTCGCGTCGACGAACGCGCTCATGGTACAGCTCACGAACATTGCGGCAGAGCAGTCCCGCGGGCTCACGCTCACGATGAATGAGCTACGGGGTCGCGTGAAGGCCATCGACTCCACCGCGATCGATTCCACCGTGCGCAACATGCAGACGACGACGCGCAATCTGACCACGCTGACGAGCAATCTCGATTCGACGTCGCGCAAGCTCAACGCGGTGATGACCCAGCTCCAGACCGGCGACGGCACGGCAGCGAAGTTCCTGAACGATCCGGGCGTCTACAACAACCTGCGCGAGCTGCTCGGCCGCATGGACTCGCTGGTGACCGACATCAAGGCGAATCCCAAGCGGTACATCAACGTGAAGGTGTTCTAGGGCCTTTCGCGCGGGGACGGACTGCATGTCCATGACGGCGGACGGACTTCGAGCGCTCGAGGGTTTTCAGTCGCTCGCGCAACCGGCGGCAGCAGCGCTCGCGTCGCATGGACGGCTGCGATCGTACGCGGCAAAGCAGTCCCTCTTCCGCGAGGGCGACGCAGCGAACGGCATTTTCATCGTGCTCGCGGGCGAGGTGCGCGTCGTGCGCGCGTCGCGTGGCAGGCGGCACGTCTTTCATACGGAGCGACGGGGCGGCACGCTGGGCGAGGCGCCCTTCTTCGATCACGACCCCTATCCCGCGACTGCGATTGCGTGGACGGCGGTGGACGTGTTGTACGTCGACCGTAACGGGCTGAGTCGCGCGCTCCGAGCCTCGCCCGACGTCGCGCTGTTCTTCCTCTCGCGGCTCGCGGGACGCGTGCGCCTGCTTCTCGACCGCGTCGACCGACTCGCGACCGCGGACGTCGGCACGCGACTCTGCTCGTATCTGCTCGACAGAGTGGAGCTCGTGGAGGGATCGACCGTTGCGATCACGCAGGAGTCGCTGGCCGAGGAGCTGGGAACCGTGCGCGAGGTGGTCATGCGCGCGCTGCGCTCGTTGCGGGAGCGTCACATCATCAAATCGGCGGGGCGCGGCAAGATCGAGATCGTCGATCGCTCCGCGCTGCGCTCGCTGACCTCGGAGTAGGGCCGCGGTCAACGCGAAGGAGACTTAAGTCCCAGAGACGCGGACGAAGTGGTGCCAACATCCCTTGCACAATCGCGCGACCCGCAGTGGGTGCGGGCGCGCCGTCTCTGTCCAAGTGGGGTCGGTTGCATGAGTTCTCCTCTTCGAGCTGCGGCCAGCGCGCTCGTCGTGTGCCTCGCTCTCGCCTGCGCACCACGGTCGGATGCCGCTCCCCGGGATCCGGGTGCCGTCGACACGGCGTTCGCTTCGATGCAGCAGCGCGGCAAGATGGCGATGGGCGTCGATCAGGCGACGTCGACGCACCGATTCGATGCGTTGCCGGACGGCGGGCGCATCGAGCTGCTGCGCAATGTCGACGACACCGTGGGCATCGCGCAGATTCGGGCGCACCTCCGGCTCATTGAGCACGCGTTCCAGGCGGGCGACTTCTCGACCCCGCAATTCGTGCACATGCAGGCGATGCCGGGCACGGCGGAGATGGCGCGCAAACGCGACGTCATCGTGTACAGCTACCACGAGCTGCCGCGCGGCGGCGAGGTGGTCATGACGACGACCGACGCGCAGGCGCTGGCGGCGATCCACGCATTCATGGGTGCGCAGCGCAGCGGACATCACGCGTCGGGTGTCGGAGCGGCGCCGCCACCGTGACGCGCGGGCGATGAAAGTAAAGATCTGAGCTCGGACGGGGCGACCTGCGTTGAAATGCAGTGCGATAGCTTCGCGATCCGCGTCGCGACGGCGTCGACGCGATCCTGAGTGTACGTCGGTCGGAAGCTGCGTAGCCTGAACGTCGTGCGCGCCGACACGAATCCGACGGCGGCACCGAGCAGCGCGTGCGCATCGATGATGACGTCGGATGCCCGCGGCAGTCGCGCCGTCGAACGCGCGAGCAGAACCGTCATGTGCCCGTGCAGCTCGCGGATGTAGTGGTCATGAAGAATCGTGAGGGCGGGGCCCGGCTTCGAGAGTTCTCGCACGACGAACATTCCTGCTGCGCCGCCGTCGGAGCTGTCGAGCAGTTGCCGTATGAACGCCTCGACGATCGCCGCGAGTGAGCTCCTGGCGCCGGCCCGATTCGAAGACTCTCGTCGTGACTTCGCGATCAGTGGGAGCAACACGCGCCCGTGTTTCTCGGCAACGAGCGCCGCGACGGTGAGATACAGTTGTCCCTTTCCGCCGAAGTGGTAACGGATGGACGCCTGGTTGGCTCGCGCGGCCCGGGCGATGTCGCGGGTCGTGACGGAGTCGAAACCATGGGCGGCGAATTCGCGCGTGGCCGCGGTAAGCAGCCGCTGGCGCGTCCTGCGGCCGCTGGCCTTTCGACCATCGGCCCAGGGACGGCGAGGGTGTTGGTAGTACATGTATTCAATCAATTGAATACCTGTACTACGCACCCCCTCATCATCCCGGCCCTCGCCGGGAGAAAAAAACGCACGCGCTCGCTCCCGGACGTTCGGCGAATTCCTTCGCGCTCCTAGAACCCCAGTCGCGCAGAGAGCTGGATCTGGTAGTACGACGGAATCACGTTCGACGTCCAGCGCACCGTACTCGCCGGAACGTAGTTGAAGATCGGCTGCGTGTTCAGGACGTTCGCATCCACCGTCTGTCCCACCACGCTCACGAGCGACTGATCGTTGAAGTTCGGGCTGTTCGACGGAAGCTTGATCTTTCCCCAGTCGTGATCGATCAGGTTCAGGAAGTTGAACACGTCGAGGCGAAGCGACAGCGTCTTCCCCATCACGCTCGGCAGCGTCTGCTCCACCGTCACGTTCATGTTGTTCTGCCACGGCGAGCGGCAGGAGTTGCGCGGCAGGATCTTGCCGCGACTGTCGCTCAGGCACGGCTGCCCTTCGATGAACTGCTCGAACAGCTGCGCCTGCGTCGCCGCCGTGATGACCTGCCCGTTCACCACCTCGTTGGCGAACGTCATCTCGCTCGGATCGAGCGGATTCTTCGGAACGTAGACGAGATCGTTGCCGATCACGCCGTCTCCGTTCATGTCGCCGGCGGCGCCGCGGCCCGTGCTCACGTAGTCGAACGGCACGCCGGAAATTCCGACGTAGATCATCGAAAAATTCGTCTGCCATGTCTTCCACGGCGCCGTGTACGTTCCGGCGATCAGGACCTTGTTCGGAATGTCGAACTGCGAGATGCCCGTGTTCTCGTCGAGCAGGTTGCCCGAGAGCTCGCGACCGAACTTGAAGTTCGACGCGGCCGTACTGCTCGTGACGTCCTGCACCGAGTACGAGTGCCCGTGCGTGAACGCGCCGCTCGCCTCGAGCGCGTCCGAGAAGCGCTTCTTCAGCTGCGCGGTGAGCTGATACGAATAGTCCTTCGACTGATTCTTGACGTCGTAGATGCCGCCCGCCTTGAACTGCGTGCTTACGAGATTCGTGGTGGGCGTTCCATTGGCAGCGAAGGCCGTCGCGTAGATCGTGCGGCCGAATTTGTCGACGCCCGTTGGGGCGCCGATGTTGATGTTCTGGTAGAAGAAACTGTTCAACCCGCGGGTATAGATCCCCTCCAGCGTTCCGACGAAGCCGTTGCCGAACTGGTGATCGTATCCCAGCGTCGCGCGCAGGGTCTGGGGATACTTCAGATTCTTGTTGAGGAGGTCGACCTCGCTGTAGGCGCCCGCGCCAACGGGGTTTCCGAGCGTGTCGAGGCACGTCTGCGGCTGATTGTTGATGTCCGGCACGAACGCCGGCGCGCGTCCGAGTCCGCCCGCGCCGCACGTGAGCAGGCCGAGCCCGAATCCGGAGTTCGCGATCGTATTCTCGAGCCACACGAATGCCGGTCGACCCTGGAACACTCCGACGCCTCCGCGAAGCTGGTCGGCCTGCTTGCCGGTGACATCCCAGTTGAAGCCGACGCGCGGCGAGAATTGCACGTTTCCAGTGGGCATCTCGTGCGTGTCGCGCCCGAAGATAGTCTCGATGAGCGGATTCGTGGGCGGACGCGAGCTGATCGTCGGCACATCGAGTCGCACGCCGTAGAGCACATTGAAGCGGTCGTTGACCGTCCACTGATCCTCGGCGTACACCGAGTAGTTCGCTGCGTTGAACTTCGAGTGGAAGCCGGCGCCAAGGTTCAGGCCGATCGTGTAGGAGTTCGGATTGCCCGCCGCGAGAGAATCGAGGCTGGCAAAGGTGTATGACCCCTGCGAGTTGCGCGCGAACAAGTTGTCGATTTTGTAGAACTCGTTGTGCGTGCCGATGCTCACGCGATGGTTGGCGCCAACCGGGAGCGTGAAGTTGTCCGTGATCTCGAAAATGTCCTGGTCGAGCGAATTGCCCTGCGAGTTCGCTTCGGCGCCCGCGATCAGCGTTCCCGTGATGCCCGTGTTGACGGTGATCGACGGATAGCCCGCGTCGGGCGGCCGGAAATCCCGAATCGTTGTGTAGCCGAGGAACAGCTCGTTGTTCGAGCCGTTGTTCCAGTTCGTGAACAGCTGCGCGACCGCCGCGTTCTTCTTGTTGTTGAAGCTGTACGCGTTCGATCCGAAGCGGAACGACGTGGCCGTCCGGAAGAGCGTGTCCAGCTCCGCCTTGCCGTAATTGTCGCGCAGCACGAGGCGGCTGTTGTACGGCAGTACGAAATCGAGTCGCGCGAAGAGGTTCGTCAGCGGATTCTTGTTCGAGACCGCGCCCGCCGCGCCCGCATCGAGGCCGTACGTATTCTTCAGGATGTCCGCCATCCGTTGAACCGTCGGCGCATCTACCGCCGGCGCCACACCCACCGACCCGGGGAATGGACCCGGCGCAGGATACGCCTCATCCTGCCACTCGGGCGCGACGAAGAAGTGAATCTTGTCCTTCACGATCGGACCGCCAATCGAAAATCCATACTGCTTCTGCTGGAAGTCGCTCGCGCGCAGCAGTGGCACGTCGGCCGCGAGATCCTGATTGCGGAAGTAGTAGTAGACCGAGCCGTGAAAGTCGTTCGTGCCGCTCTTCGTGACGGCGTTGATCAGCGCGCCCGTGAAATTCCCCTGGCGCACGTCGAACGGTGACAGCAGGACCTGATATTCCTGAACCGCCTCGAGCGAGATCGAACGTCCGCGCGCCTGCCCGCCCGGCTGCCCGGTGGTGCCGAGCCCGAATATGTCGCTCTCGCTCGCGCCGTCGATCTGAATGTTGTTGAATCGATTGTTCTGGCCGCCGCTCGACAGTCCGCCGTTCTGCGCCGTCGTGACCTGCGGTGTGAGGCTGAGAAAGTCAGTGAAGTTGCGATTCAGCGTCGGGAGCCGGCGGAGCGCGGTGTCCGAGATGTCGGTCTGCACGCCACGGCGCGACGACGAGATCTGGCTGCTGAGCGTATCGGATGTCGCGCGCACGGTGACCACCGAGAGCTGCGCGGCCTGCGTATTCAGCCTGAAGCTCGCGCGAAAATTCTGCCCGAGCGAGAGGCGTACGCCAGTGATGCTGTCGGGCGCGAACCCGAGCCGCCTCACCGCAATGACGTAGGGTCCGCCGACCTCGACGCCCTGGATGTAGTAGTTGCCGTTGGCCCGCGTGAGCGAGCCGCTCTTGACGCCAGTCTGCTGATTCGTGACCTGAAGCTGCGCGCCGTCAACCGGTTGCCCCACCGAATCGGTGACCACGCCGCTCACCGCGGCGGTGGTGATTCCCTGCGCGGCCAGCGTGCTGATGCCGGCGGCTCCCGAGGCCACGAGGGCCACCAGAGTCGCACGAAGCTCACAACTCATTCGCATTGCTAGAATTCCTGTGGTAGGCGACGACCAGCCGAGGCGGGAAAAACTAGGGCGCGAGATTCGTGAGTCAAGAATTGGCGGCAACAGACTCGTCACGAATCACGCAGTGCTTGACGAGCCCATGCGTCGCGTGATGAATGAATAGACCGGGAGCCCGAGCGCGATTCCGACGAAGACGCCAAGCGTGGCGATTCGGCTCGAACGATCGATCAGCGCATTCAGCAGCAAAGCCACGGTCGATGCGATGAAGATCGCCGGCACCACGGGGTAGCCGGGAACGCGAAAGGATGTCTCGTAGCCCGGCCGACGCCGAAGCACGAACACCGCCGCGACCGCAAGCGCCAGAAAGGGAACGATCGCGATGACGAATTGATCGGCGAGCTGCTCGAAGCCGCGCGTCAGGACGAACGCCACTCCGATCGCTGCATTGAGGAGGATCGCGATGTACGGCGTTTGAAATCGCGGATGCACTGCCGCGATCTGCTTGAAGAGCAGCCTGTCGTCCGCCATCGCGAAGAAGATTCGCGGCGCCGTCATGATCGAGCCGTTGAGCGTGCCGAACGTCGACAGCATCACCGTCACCGCAACGAACACGACGCCCGGCGACCCCATGACCTTGAACGCCACATCGGCCGCGACCAGGCGCGACTTGCGAATCGTCTCCACGTCGAGCACCGACAGATACGCCAGATTCGCGAGTGCGTAGATCGCGATGACCGCGACCGTGCCGATGATGATCGCGCGCGGTAGCGTGCGCCGGGCGTCCTTCACCTCGCCGCCGACGAGACTGACGTCTTCCCACCCGTCGTAGGCCCAGAGGACGGAGATCAGGGCCAATCCGAACGGCGCGAGCGAAAAGCTTCCGGGCGGCACCGCGGGCGTGAAGTGCCCGCCGGTGGCCGGCAGCCCGAGCGCCATGGCGATGACGATGATGAACAGCAGGCCGCCGTACTTGGCGACCGTGGTGAGGTTCTGAACCAGCGATCCCCACTTCAGTCCGACGTAGTTGAACGTGGCCGTCAACGCGATCGCCAGCGCCGCCACCCAGTGCACATACGTCGCGTACGGTTCAACGCTCGGCTCGTGCCCCATCACACGAAAGAGATATTCGGCGAAGGTCGTCGAGATGGCGCCGAGCGAGGCCGCGCGTATGAGCAAGAGCTCGGACCAGCCGAAGAGGAAGGCCGCGCGGCGTCCCCAGGCCTCGCGAATGAAGACGTACAGCCCGCCTGTCGCGGGGAGCGCGCTCGCGACCTCCGCCAGTGTCAGCGCGCCGCAGAGAACGAAGACCCCGCCAAAGAGCCACACGGATAGCAACGGCAGCGGGCCCGGAAGCTTGTCCGCGATGCCGGCGGGAGAGCGGAAGATTCCCGATCCGATCGTCGAGCCGATGAGCACCGCGACGGCGCTGAACAGGCCGAGGCGTCGCGGAAGACGCGAGGCGGGCTCGGTGGAGGTGGGAGGCGCTTCCATGGCCCATAATACAGCCGTGGCAGCCTTGCGGCACGCTAAACGAGCAGTCTTGCCCGTCATCCGCAGGTCGTTCAACTTTCGCGGATTATTCCTACATTCGTTTCCGACGTGATTTTCTGGTTTGCGGCGCTGTGCTGCGCGCTGTCGCAGGCTGCCATCGTGCGGTCCGCGTTGCGCGCCCGCGCGCTGCGACCGGACGGTACCGCGTCCCCGCCTCGCGCCATCGAGGTGGCGTGGACGGTCATTCCGGCGGTGATGCTCGTGCTCGTGCTGTTCTACACGTGGCGCGTGCTGCATCCGCAGCCGGCCTCCATGATCGTGCCGTGAGGAGTTCCGAGTGAAGGTTTTGCGACGGCTCGCGTACGCGACGCTCGTGCTGGCGTACGCGCAGCTCGTGTTCGGCGCCATCGTGCGCATCTCCGGGTCGGGAATGGGATGCGGCGACAACTGGCCGCGCTGCTTTGGCAGCTGGCTGCCGCGGCTGGACAATCCCACCGTGGCGATCGAGTTCACGCACCGGGTGTTCGCCGCGATTGTGGCGGCGATGGTGGCGGCGCTCATGCTCGTCGCGTTTCGAAAGCGCCAGGAGCCGGGAGTTGGTGGGACCGGAGGCGTGCTTCGCGCGTCGCTGCTCGCCGGCCCACTCGTGGTGCTTCAGGCGCTCCTCGGGATGGTCACGGTCCGCATGGGCAACACGGCGGTGGCCACGGTCGCGCATCTGCTCAATGGCGCACTGTTGCTCGCGGTGCTCGCGATCACCGTGCTGCGCGCCGGCGGCCTCGGTGGCGCTGCCGCTGCCGGGGTAATCGCAGCGAGAACGCGCGCGGCGCGAGGCGCGGCTGCCGCCGCAGCGGTCGCGCTGGTAACGCTGCTCTTCGGCGGACTCACCGCAAAGATTCCCGGCGCCAATAGCGCGTGCGAGGGATTTCCGCTCTGCAGCGGATCAATCCTCCCCGCCCTCCCGGCGCAGCACGTGCAGTTCACACATCGTCTGCTCGCCTTTCTGCTCTTCTTCCACGTGCTCGGTCTCGTGATCGGCTTCGCCCGCCGCCGCGAGGCACCGGTAGTCGTGCGCACCGTGCGCGTCGCATTCGCGCTGATCTGTCTTCAGCTCGTGATCGCCGCGGGAATGGTCGAGCTGAACCTTCCGCCCGCATTGCGCTCGCTGCACGAGGCTGACGGGATCGCGATCTGGCTCGCGCTGTTCGCGCTCGCGTGGCTCGCGCGCTTCCCGAACGCGCAGGAACCGCCGGCGCCCGCCGCCGGACGCGCGCCCTCCGCACCGCCGCTCGCCGCACCGGGAGCCGTCACGTGACCTCCGCCGCGTTGTCCGAGCGCACCAATTCCTTCGCGCGCGATCTCGTCATGCTCACGAAGCCGAGGATCATCTCTCTGCTTCTGGTGACCACTGTCGCACCGATGTACATCGCGGCAAGCCCCAGCTTCTCGCTCGTGCTCTGGGTGCTGGTCGGCGGCTACCTCATGGCGGGCGGCGCCAATGCCGCCAACATGTTCATCGACAGCGACATCGACGAGCACATGGCGCGCACC
>DATHJR010000035.1:0-3066 GCA_035286525.1 Gemmatimonadaceae bacterium
CGATCGACAGATGGCTCTGTCCGTCGAGAGCGGGTCGCTCGATGCGAGTGGAGCGCGACTTTCAGTACGCGCACGTGCACCTGCGACCATACACGGCGCCGCCCTTCAGCGTGCTCCCGGAATCGACGCTGGTGGCGAACGTCGCCCGCCTCCCGGCCGCGGAGCAGCGGCGCCAGCTTCAGCTCCTCCACGCCGGCAGCGTTGCCGAGCTTCGCGCGCGGCTTGCGCCCGCGTTCACAACGCACCGCTCGGACACCGCGTGGAGCGTTCGCATCGAGCGACCCGCTCTCGACGGACAGAGCCATCTGTCGATCGAGCTGCTCGGCGACTCGCGGCAAAGCGACGTGCGCGTGATTGGTCGCACGGTATTGATACGGACGCGCGCGCGCGGCTCCGTGAGCTTCACCGTGCGCGTCACCACCGATGGCGCGGCCCTCACGGCGATCGCGCGCAACGAGATCTTCAGCGCTGCCTTTCTCGACTTTCTCTCCGGCGCGCGCGCGGCGGGCGACACGGCCGTGCGCTACCAGCGGCTGGAGCGCGAGGTGAGGAGCGTCGAGCTCCTCAGCTCCAACGAAAAGCTCATGGCAGGGCTGCCGAATTACGCGACGTACTTCGGGCGCGATGGACTCATGACCGCCCTCATGATGCGATCGATCTGGACGCCGGC
Source organism: Gemmatimonadaceae bacterium (assembly GCA_035286525.1). GTDB lineage: Bacteria > Gemmatimonadota > Gemmatimonadetes > Gemmatimonadales > Gemmatimonadaceae > FEN-1250. Next base: position 671 of record DATHJR010000035.1, read on the forward strand.
CATGTCCGAACGGGTGATCGCCAGTGTACTGGAAAAGCTCGGGCCCGCGGGCGACGTCTCGCACGAGGAGGCGCTCGGCGAGCAGGCGATCCGCGAGAACGCCGACGAATACAACGCCTTGGTGGCGGCCTACTTTCGCTTCGCGCGAAAGGGTGATCGCGTGCACGCGGATTCGTCTCTCGCGGCCTCGCGCGACGTGCTGCTGCGGCTGCGTCGCACTCGCGAGAACTACCACATGATGGACGATGAGTTTCAGCTCCCGGTGCTCGAGGCTCTGTATCTCGCCGACAGCGCCGTTTCGGCCGAGCGGAAGCGCGCGTTTCTGCTGTCTCGATCGAGCGGGGGAGCGTCGCACCTCGCGCTCATGTTGCGCGAGATGGCGCTCGTCGCCACGGAGACCCGAGCGTTCGCGCGCGATCCGGTCGCCACGAATCTCGTGAGCTTCGAGAAGCGGGATTCGACGCACTGGCGATCCGCGAGCTGGCGCGACAGCGATGTCGGATACGCGAACGGGCGATTCGCGATGGACATCAGCGCGATCTGGGCTCCTCACGCGCAGCGATCGATCGCCACCGCGCTGTCGGCCCTCCATGCGCTCGGCTTCACCACTCCCGGGCTCGACTCGATCGCCCCGGAGATGGCTCGATCGCCACTCCGCGAATGGCTCGACGACTCCACCACGCTGCATCGAGCGATCGACAACTGGCGACGCGCACGCAGTCTGTTCACGGTTGCACTGGGGCCGCGCGAGATCGCCCAGCACGTCCAAACCAGGCTGGCCGCGCTTCCGCCGGAGGAGCGCGCCTATTGGGAGAAGCGGATGAGCCTGGAGCGCGCGAGCGGCGACTCACTTGTCTTCCTCGCGCTGGCGCTCGACGAACATGGAGCACCGATCGGCGTCGTGAACACGGATCCGTCGACGGACCTGTTTCTGAACACGTTGGCTGCGCGCGGCATGAAAAGCTCGGTGACGGCGGGCGAGGTGATGCTGGAGGTAGCGCCGTTCATGCGCGACTACCCGGTGGGCCTGTTCGTGGACCGCCTCGGTCCCGTCGTGGCGAACGATGCCTTCGCTCCGCCCCAGGTGTGGGAAGCGTTTCGCCGAGAGCCCTACCACTCTCCGCGTGTGGTGTGGGGTCGTGAGGTGAATCTGTTTCTTCTCGGCGTGGCGGGGCGCATCTCGGCTGCAGCCGATGACTCAGGACGACCTGCCGACGCGGCGCTCGCGCGCCAGGTCCGATTTCTGCGCACCTCGCTCGAGCGCGTGCTCGCCGCGGTATCCGCATCCGGCGTTCAACATAACGAGCTGTGGAGCTACAGGATCGAGGGTGGACGGTTGCTGCCGACGCGGTATGGCACGAGCTCGGACGTGCAGCTCTGGAGTACTACCGATCTTGCCGTGCAGTTCGCGCTCTCCCACCTTCCGCGCGATTGAGGCGCGGGGGACCACCGCTATCCATCTCGCCGGGTGACTACGCGGCGCAAACTGAGGTTCGATGTCCAAGCTCAAATTCCGAATCGCGATGTCCCTCGATGGCTTCACCGCCGGACCGCGCCAGAGTGTAGAAGATCCGCTCGGCGTTGGTGGAATGCGGCTGCACGAGTGGGTCTTCCCGCTCGCCGCATTTCGTCAGGAACATGGCATGGAAGGCGGCATCGTCGATCCGAGCACACCGGTAATCGAGGAGTCGCGCGTGAACATCGGCGCCACGATTATGGGACGCAACATGTTCGGCGGCCACCCGGGCCCGTGGCGAGCCGCGAACCCCTGGAACGGATGGTGGGGCAAGAATCCGCCATACCACCATCCGGTGTTCGTGCTCACGCATCACGCGCGCGAGCCGCTAGTGCTCGAAGGTGGGACGACATTCACGTTCGTCACCGACGGCATCGGCGCGGCGCTGAAGCAAGCGGTTGGCGCCGCCAACGGGAAGGACGTGACGCTCGCGGGCGGAGCGAATGTCGCGCGCCAGTATCTCGACGCGCGTCTCGTGGACGAGATGGTGCTGCATCTCGCACCCACGCTCCTCGGCGAGGGAGAACGGTTGTTCGGTGGGATCTCCGACCTGGGCGGAATGGAGCTCGTGAGCACCGTCGCCGCGCCCAATGTCACGCATCTCAAGTTCGCGAGGGGCTGACGTGATCTCGCGCGCGTTGACATCGCGGTACCGCCTTGGGCGATCCGAACGCGTCTCGCCATTCCACTCGCAACTCAAACGGCGCTGGGCACTTCCTCCAGTACGTCCAACGCCCTCCGCATCTCCGCGCTCGTGTTGAAGCAGTGTGGTGACAGCCGAATCGACCCTTCGCGCAGCGAGTGAAATATCCTTGCCTCAGTCAGCGCTTCCGATGCCGCCACCGGATCGCGAGGCGCGATCGCGAGCACGCCCGCGCGT
>DATHJR010000036.1:0-2101 GCA_035286525.1 Gemmatimonadaceae bacterium
ATGCTGAACACGAAGGCCACGGAGATGGCGAGCGTGATGAGCGTCATCATCCCGGGCACGCGATCGCGAATCTCCCTTACCGCACCTTGCACGAACGGAAGCCCGCCGTAGAAGAACACGGCTGTGCCAAACAATGCGGGCAGGTAGCTCGAGCCGAAAAACGCCGGCGCTCGGAATCCGAGCGCGCCCGGGAGCATGTGGCCCCACAGCAGCGTGGGAATCGCAAGAAGGAGGGAAATCCAGAACTTGTCGCGAAACATCGCGACCGAGTGTCCGGCGTGCGCGTCGTGCTCGCCCGAGCCGTGCGGCCCGGCGTGCGAGGCTTGCTGAGCGTGCGTGCCGGCGGCGGGGGCCATACTCGTTTCCCTGACCGTCACACCTCTTCCGCTATCGACTCGCCAATCTGCTCGACGCATTGGATCACTTGTCCGATCCCGATTGGCTTGGAAAGATATGGAATGTGCGCATCCGTCAGCGCACGCAATGCCTCCGAATTTTCGGTATCGCCGGTTAAGAAGAGAACACGGCGTGCGCTGCCATCAGCGCGCAGTTTCAATCGCTCGAGAAGCGCCTCGCCACCAAGCCCCGGCATTCGCATATCGGTTACGATGACGTCGAATGCGCTGGTGGAGCTTTCCAGCATCGCGAGGGCAGCCTCGCCTTCCGCCGCTTCGCGGACCATGTGACCACGCCTCTCCAGGATACGTACTACGGCGCGGCGCACCGCCTCCTCATCGTCCACTACGAGAATGCGCAGGCGTCGCCCGATCGGCGGAAGCTGCGACAGCAGCGGGCCTCCGATCGCGGGCGCCGGTGCGCGCGGTATGTCGACGCGGAAGGAACTCCCCCTGCCCACCTCACTGTCCACGCGAATCTGGCCGCGATGATCGTTGACGATTCTCTGCACGAGCGCCAATCCAAGCCCGGTGCCTCCTCCGGGCGCACGGGTGGTGAAGAACGGGTCGAATATGCGGTCGAGATTGTCGCGGGGAATGCCAGGGCCATTATCCGCAACGAGGAGTGAGCAGCCTTGCGCCGTCGCGCGCGTACGCACACTCAGCCGCCGCGGCAGCAGAGCGCCAGTGCTCAACGCCTGCTCTGCATTGACCACGAGATTCAGAAGCAGCTGCTCGATGCGCGCGCGATCGCCCATGATGAGCGGGAGCGCTTCCGCGAGATCCGCCTTCAGTTCGATATTGCTGGTGGTGATCGAATACTCGCGCGTTCTCAACACGTGACGTACGACGTCGTTCAGATCCATCGCTTCAAGCCGGGTCGCCTCCTGTGTGTCTCGCGCGACCAGCTTCAGATCCGAGACGATCCTGGCCATCCGCTTTGCCTCTCGCGCTATCGTCTCCAGGTCATCTCGCTCTTCTTCGCTACGTGGCTCGGCGAGCAACAGCTGCGTAAATCCGAGAATCGCACTCAGCGGATTATTGAGCTCGTGCGCGACCCCGGCGATCAGTGTTCCCATTCCCGCCAGTCGCTCGACACGGCGAAGGTGCTGTTCGCGCGCGATCCGATCACTCGCATCACTCAGGATCTCGAAGAAAAGCGTGCGCTCATCCTCCGGAATGGCCCCCACGATCATGTCCATCATCACGACCTCGCCATCCCGCACGCGGCGGCGACGCACGACACCACGCCAACTCCCGCCTCGCCGAGCATCCTCGAGGATCTGGCGAGTCTCCTGAAGTGCCGCCTCGTCAGGCATGAACGCGTCGATGGTCAGCATGCCTGCTTGCGCGGCGTCGTAGTCGAGAATGCGCGCGTGCGTCTCGTTCGTGTACAGGAACTGCCCCGACTCATCGATGATGCTGATGGCCTCGTTCGTGAGCTGCTCGACGGCAGTGACGAGCCGGCGCAGCTTCGAGTCGGCCATGCGACGTTCGGTAATGTCCTGACATGTTCCAACCGCGCGGACGGGAACGCCATTGGCATCGACGAAGGTGCTCCAACGCGCATCCAAATGTTTGACCGTCTGATCTGCGAGCACGATCCGATACTCAATGGCTTGGACGCTCCCCGTCTCGAACAGAGCGTCGACCGTCACTGCCACCCGTGCGGCGTCATCGGGGTGAATGAAGTCGCGAATGGACTG
>DATHJR010000037.1:0-2317 GCA_035286525.1 Gemmatimonadaceae bacterium
CTGTCGGCGTCGCGCTTTCCGCTCGCTGCCGCATTTCTGGCAACCGACGCCACTTCGGTGCGGGTCGCGCTCATTGGCGCCGCATCCCTCACCGATGTACTCGACGGTTGGCTCGCCCGTCGGCAACAGACCACCCGCCTCGGCGCCCTCCTCGACCCGATTGCCGACAAGACCTTTGTGCTCGTCGCGATCTCCGCCTTTCTGATCGCGGGCGAGCTCTCGACGTTCGAGTACTTCGTCATCCTGCTCCGCGACTTCGCTACCGCTGTCGGATTCTTCGTCGCCTACATGAGGTCGGATCTCGACCCCAAGAACTTCAAGGCGCGGATGTCGGGGAAGGTTGTGACGGTGCTGCAGCTCGCCACCGTGCTCGCGCTCGTGCTGCATGCGGCGATTCTTCGGCCACTCATCTGGGCGGTGGGCGCCGCGTCCGTGTGGGCGATCGTCGACTACACACTGTTCCTCCGCCGGCAGCGCGCCGGGGCGTGACACACGGAAAATGCGCGATCGCTGTCGCGGCGCTGCTCGTCGGCATCGCAGCGGTGGCCCATGCGCAGGCGCCGCGCGTACAGCCCGAGGCACGCATCGACGGCTTCATCGCGAGGCGGGGAGCCCTCCAGGGCGCACTCGGCGCCGACATCACCATCTCGTCGGAGATGCACCTGGAGCTCGCGGCCGGCATTGGGCCGTCGTTTTCGAGCGGCGTGAGCTCGAGCGTCAGTGCGCGTGGCGATGCGATCGTGCACTTCCTGGTCGACCCGAGCCACGTCATGCGCTGGTCTCCCTACGCCGGCGGCGGCATCGGCGCGCGCTACGACCGCGGCCCGGAGTGGCGAGGCGTCGCGATCGTGGTCGTCGGCGTCAATGCGCCGAGGTGGAAACATGCGATCCCGTTTCTCGAGGCGGGCTTTGGCGGAGGCGTGAGAATTGGCGCGGGACTTCGTCGCTCGCAGTAGCCGTCTACGCCCGGCGACACCCAACCTCCTGGATGAACGAAACCCCTACGCCAGAGCGCAGGGGCGGTGCATCAAATAGCGGGCAGTTCGGGAATCAGGCTGCGGTCGCGGCGTCGACGGGCTCGCTCTCGATTCGCGACTTCGGCGGCTGCGAGAAACGAAGGCCCAGCGTGCGGAGCTCGGACAGCTCCTCCTTCGTCAGCTCGTGATAGCGATCCCCAAGGTACGCCATCGTTTCGGTAAACCACTCATCCTGGTGCTCTGGAGTCGCCTGAGGCACTCCGCAACGAATCACCTGCTGGAACATCTCATCTCGTGCTTGCTCGAACGGCGTTGGAACGCTCACTTCTTTGCGTCGGGTTCTAATGTTGTTGGCCATGCATCCTGTTGGTGTGGAAGTCCTGCAAATATAAGCGTTTTCACTCGGTCATTCCAGCAAAAGGAACGATTTCGGGAGTTGAACGTCTCTGGCATACCCTGACGCTTCGACTGCGTTCAGATTGAGCGTTGAACGAGCTCGTCAATCAATTGTGTGAGCGTCTCGGGTGACTCTTCCGGGACGAGCCGGCCTACACCGGGCAACTTGACGAGCACGCTTCCCGGGATCGCGCCCTGAAGACGCTCCCCCATGCCGCTGTCGAGCCACTGATCGGCCTCCCCCCACACTATTGTCGTCGGAACCCCGATAGTCTTGAGCGCCAGGTCCGACACATCCTCGGCCCGCAGCGCTCGCGCGACCGCCAGGAGGTGGGAAACGCCCTCTGAGCCCACGTACGGGGCCAGGTAGCGCGCGACGAGCCTCGCCGGCATGCGCTCCCGGTCGGCGACGCTCCCCTCGAGCAGGCGCCGGAGCAGTGGCGCCGCTCCGAGCATCCCCTGCGTCAGCCGAAAGGCGAAGCGCGCCGTTTCCCGCTGCACGAGCTTCACATCGCGCGCCGGGCACTCATCGAAGCCCACGCTGTTGATCAGCATTAGGGCGCCCACTCGCGTCGCCCGAGTAACCGCGAGCCGCTGCGCGACGCCACCGCCCGCATCGATGCCCACTACCGTCGCGCGCGGGATGCGCAGCGCCGTCATCACGCGATCGATGTGCTCGGCCTGCGCGGCGATCGAGTAGTCGCCCTCGAGTGGACGATCGGACTCGCCGTAGCCCAGCAGATCGATCGCGAGCGCGGTGTGGCCCAACTCGGCGAGGCGCGGCGAAATGGAGCGCCAGAGAAAGCTCGATGTCGGGAAGCCGTGCACGAGCAGCACCGGCTGTCCGCCATGTCCGAATCGCTCGACGTGCAAGGCTCCGCCGCCTGCGGGAACCCGGAGAATGTCGGCCTGTATGAAGTACTCCGAAGAGAGCGGGGAAAGAG
>DATHJR010000038.1:0-4909 GCA_035286525.1 Gemmatimonadaceae bacterium
CTTCGCCACCGCCGTGCCGACGATGAACGCCGCCGCGAAGTTGAAGAAGGCGGCCCACACCACGGCCTGGAGCGGCTTGAGCACGCGCGTGCCGACGACCGTCGCGATGGAGTTCGCCGAGTCGTGGAAGCCATTACTGAAATCGAACAGGAACGCGACTATGACAATCGCGACGATGTACGTAACCACGATCTACGCGTGCTTCAACGCGATGCTCTCGAGCACGTTGGCCACGTCCTCGCACTGATCGAGCGCCCGCTCCAACGTGTCGTAGAGCTCCTTCCACTTGATCACTTCCAGCGGATCGGGAGCTCCCGCGAACAGCGCGCCCACCGCCTGGTGATACAGCGCATCGCCCTCTTCTTCCTTCAGCTTGATCTCGCGGCCGCGCATCACGACGTGCTTCGAGTCGCGCATGTTCATCACCGCGCTCTCGATCGACCGTGTCGCCTCGAGCAGCACATCGCAGAGGCGCTTGGCGGGCTCCTTCACTTCGGTGATGTGGAACATCGCCGCCCGCCTGGCCGTGCCATCGATGAGATCCACGACGTTGTCGAGCTGCGACACGAGCAGATGGATGTCCTCGCGGTCGATCGGAGTGACGAACGACTTGTCGATGCGGTTGATCACATCGCGCGTGATGTCGTCCGCCTGATGCTCGACCTCCTTGATCTCGGCCGTAAAGCGCTCGAGATGAGCGGGGTCGGCGAAGAGATTGTGGAGAAGGGTCGCCGAGGTCGTGGCGTGCCTGGCGAGCTCGGAGAACATCTCGAAGAACGCGGTGTCGCGTGGAATGAGCCGCACGGCTATCGATCTTTCCGGTGGGGGAGGTCACGCAATCGTGACAGGGAAGCTACGCGCCCCCCGCCCACTCGGCCAACCCCTAGATATTTACGTATTGCGTAGTTGGAGAAGATGGCTTCGTGAACAGGCGTACGAGCAGCGCGCCCGCGAGAAAGCCGCCGACGTGCGCCCACACCGCTACGCCGCCCATCACATTCCTGTCGACCGCAGAGAGTTGCGGAAGCCCGGTGAGGAGCTGCTCTCCGAACCAGAACAGCAGCACGAGCACCGCCGGAATCGAAAAGAAAAAGATCGGAGGGAAGTACATCCGGATGCGCGCGTGCGGGAACAGCACGAGGTACCCGCCGAGAATGCCGGAGATCGCGCCCGATGCACCGACGGTCGGGACAGCGGACGTCGGGTTTATCGCGATGTGTGACGCCGCGGCCACCAACCCGCAAACCAGGTAGAACACCAGGAAGCGCATCGCGCCCATGCTTCCCTCAACGTTCTTCCCGAACACGAGCAGGTAGATCGAATTTCCGATGATGTGGCCCCATCCGCCGTGGAGGAAAATCGAGAGCAGCGGCGTAAACACATTGATCCGATCATTGTCGATCACACACGCCATACCCGGCCCGATGGGTACCTCGAAGCCGACCGGGACGCGATGCGTGATCTCGCCAGGCACCATCCCGAGGTTGCAGACGGTCTGTGCGACTACCTGAGGGTCGAAGCCGCCCTGTTGGACGAGCAGCCACACAGCCCAGGTCCCGGCCAATAGCAGGTACGTCATCACCGGCCTGCGAGGCGGCCGGATGTTGTCGCCCAACGGGATCATCGGGTCTCCTATGCCTTAAAGGCGTACTCAGCGGCAGCGGTGGAATGCTCTAAATGCGCCACAGTAACAGACATACCGTTCTCAGGACCACTCCATCCTGTCAAAAAGGCTCATATCGCGGGCACCTCAATTGCCAGAACATTCGGCGCGCGACTAAGGTTCAGCAGGGGCAGAGGGGAGCTACAGCTTCCGCTCCTACGCTTTCACACAAAATTCGAGGCTTGTCATGGCCGAAAAGGTAATTGGAATTGATCTGGGCACGACGAACTCCGTCGTCGCCGTCATGGAGGGTGGAGATCCGGTCGTCATTCCGAATTCGGAAGGCGGACGCGTCACCCCATCCGTCGTCGCTTTCACCAAGGACGGCGAGCGGCTGGTGGGCCAGGTCGCGAAGCGCCAGGCCGTCACGAACCCGCAGAATACCATATTCTCGATCAAACGCTTCATGGGACGCAAGATCTCCGAGGTTCAGGAAGAGATTAAGCGCGTGCCCTACAAGGTCGTGGCCGGGTCGAACGACGTCGCCATGATCGAGGTCGCGGGCAAGCGCTACTCGCCGCCCGAGATCTCCGCGATGATCCTCCAGAAAATGAAGCAGACCGCCGAGGACTACCTCGGCCACAAGGTCGAGAAGGCAGTCGTCACCGTGCCCGCGTATTTCAACGATTCGCAGCGCCAGGCGACCAAGGACGCCGGTCGCGTCGCCGGGCTCGACGTGCTTCGCATCATCAACGAGCCTACGGCTGCGGCACTCGCGTATGGCCTCGACAAGAAGAAGGACGAGAAGGTGGCGGTGTTCGATCTGGGCGGCGGCACCTATGACATCTCCGTACTCGAGCTCTACGATGTGGAGGGCTCGCGCCAGTTCGAAGTGAAGTCCACCAACGGTGATACGCACCTCGGCGGAGACGACTTCGACCAGCGCGTCATCGACTGGCTCGTGGCCGAGTTCAAGAGGGATCAGGCGATCGACCTCTCGAAGGATCCAATGGCGCTCCAGCGCCTGAAGGAGGCCGGCGAGAAGGCGAAGATGGAGCTGTCCGGCACGCAGCAGACCGACATCAATCTGCCGTTCATCACGGCGGACCAGAGCGGTCCGAAGCACCTGAACTACTCGCTGACCCGCGCGAAGTTCGAGCAGCTGGTGGATGATCTCATCCAGCGCACGATTCCGCCCATGCAGCAGGCGCTCAAGGACGCCGGCATGAAGCCAGAGGAAGTCGACGAGGTGATTCTCGTCGGTGGGTCGACGCGCATTCCGAAGGTGCAGCAGATCGTGAAGGACTTCTTCAAGAAGGAGCCCCACAAGGGCGTCAACCCCGACGAGGTCGTCGCGATCGGTGCTGCGATTCAGGGTGCGGTGCTCACCGGCGAGCAGAAGGATGTACTGCTGCTCGATGTGAACCCGCTCTCGCTCGGCATCGAGACGTTGGGCGGCGTGACCACGGTGCTCATTCCGCGGAACACGACCATCCCGACCAAGAAGTCCGAGGTGTTCTCCACGGCGGAGGACAACCAGACCACCGTCGAGATCCATGTGCTGCAGGGTGAGCGCGAGCTTGCCTCCGGCAACAAGACCATCGGCAAGTTCCAGCTCACCGGCATTCCGCCGGCACAGCGCGGCATGCCGCAGGTCGAGGTCACCTTCGACATTGACGCGAACGGCATTCTGCACGTGACCGCGAAGGACAAGGCGACCGGAAAGGAGCAGAAGATCCGGATCGAGGCGTCGAGCGGACTCTCGGAGAGCGACATCCAGAAGATGGTGAAGGACGCCGAGCAGAATGCGGATGCGGACAAGAGCAAGCGCGAGGAGATCGACACGCGCAATCGCCTCGACAGCCTCACCTACGAGGTCGAGAAGAACGCGAAGGAGTGGTCGGACAAGCTGAGCGCTGAGCTCAAGTCGAAGCTCGAGGCGGCGGTCGAACGGGCGCGCAAGGCGCTCCGGACGGACGACCTGAGCGAGATCCGCAACGCCCAGGAAGAGCTGAGCCGCGTTTACAGCGAGGCGGGTCAGTCGTTGTATGCACAGGGAGAGCAGGAGGCAGGAGCCGCCGCCACGGACGAGGCAGCGACGGCGAGCGCCCAGGCGAACCCGAAGGGATCCGACAACGTGGTCGATGCCGACTACGAGATCGTGGACGAAGAAAAGAAATAACTATGGATCCGGCACCCACGCCGCCGGCAACGAAACTTGCCGGCGATGCGTGGTGTAGTATGGACAACCCTTTACACGGTTGGGATTTGCAATGGCGTCTCGTTTTTCTACACGCATGACGATCGGCATCGTCGCCGCCGTCGCGTTCATTGGTGGGTTGGTAGTTGCGGCCGGCTTCAACCTCACCCCATTTGGATACGCACAGCAGGCAGGCGGTGGCTCGAAGCCCCCGCAGGCGGCGGTGCAACAGGTCACTGAGGCGAGCAACGCGTTCGTCGCGATCGCCGAGCACGTGACGCCGGCGGTCGTCTCGATTCAGATGGAGCGGCAGGCGCGCCCGATCAAGAACCCGCGCGGGCAGCAGCAGGTACCGCCCGGCATGGAAGACTTCTTCAAGCAGTTCGACCCCCGGCAGCAGCAACAGCAGCCGATGGAAGGGAGCGGCTCCGGCTTCCTGGTCACTGCAGATGGATACATTCTCACGAACAACCACGTCGTTGCGGACGCTGACAAGCTCACCGTGACGCTCCTGGACAAGCGTGTGTTCAAGGCGAAGGTGATCGGGCGCGATCCGACGACCGACGTCGCTGTGATCAAGATCGACGGGACGAACTTCCCGACGATCGGCTTCGGCGACGACGACAAGGCGCGCGTGGGTGAGTGGGTGCTCGCGGTGGGCAATCCGCTGGGCCTCGACTTCACGGTCACGGCGGGCATCATCAGCGCGAAGGGGCGCAGCGGCCAGCTTCGTGGTCTGTACGCCAGCCAGTACGCGATCGTCGACTACATCCAGACGGACGCCGCGATCAATCCGGGTAATTCCGGTGGACCTCTGGTCAACAGCCGTGGGGAAGTGATCGGCATCAATAGCGCGATCGCGAGCGGCACGGGCTACTACTCGGGTTACGGCTTCGCCATTCCGATCACGCTCGCGAAGACGGTCATGAACGATCTCATTCAGTATGGCCGCGTGCGCCGCGCGATCCTCGGCGTGTCGATCAGCGATCTGCGTCCGGAAGACGCGCAGGCCGCCGGCCTCAAGCAGATTCGCGGCGCGCTGGTGGGCGGCGGATCGCCGGGCCAGTCGAGTCCCGCGGAGCAGGCCGGGATCGAGGCGGGTGACG
>DATHJR010000039.1:0-2455 GCA_035286525.1 Gemmatimonadaceae bacterium
CGCGGGCGAGGCCACTGCCGCCGAGTATGCGCCGATTCTGCGTGCGCGCATCGCCGACGTGCGTGTGCTCGACCCGGCGTGCGGGTCCGGCGCGTTCCTCGTGCACGCGCTGGAAACGCTCGCCTCGCTGCAGGCTCGCGCGGGCGACGCCCGGCCGGCCGCCGTACTGCGACGGGAGCTGCTCACGCGCTCGATCTTCGGCGTCGACGTGAATCCGACCGCCGTCTGGTTGTGCGAACTGCGCCTCTGGCTCTCCGTGGTGATCGAAAGCGAGGAGTCGAGCGGGATGCGGGTGACACCGCTCCCCAATCTCGACCGCCACATCCGCGTTGGCGACTCGCTCTCCGGCGACGCATTCGAGGAGCTGCGCGGCGCGGGCGGCAGCGCCATCGCACGCATGCGTAATCGCTACGCGCGGGCGACCGGAGCGCGCAAGCGGACGCTCGAGCGCGCGCTGCAGCGAAGCGAGCGCGCGTTTGCGCTCGCGCACGTGGGCGAACAGATCCAGCGCTGCGCGGCCCGGCGAAGGGATCTGCTCGCCGCGATGCGCGGCCGCGATCTCTTCGGCGAGCGCGTGCGACCCACTGCTGCCGAGGTAGCGCGCCTCGCACGCGAGCGCGTGCGGGCGCGCGAGCTGGCGGCGCGGCGGCGCGCGCTGCGCTCCGGTGGGGCCCTCCCCTTCGCGTGGGCGACTCACTTTCCCGACGTCGCGCTGCGCGGCGGATTCGACCTCGTCATTGGGAATCCGCCCTGGGTACGGCTCCATCGCATACCTGCAGAGGCGCGCGCGGCGCTCCGCACCCGCTACACGGTATTCGGCGGCGCGGCGTGGGAGCGAGGCGCGCGGTCCGCGAACGCCGGCGTCGGTTTCGCAGCCCAGGTCGACCTCGGCGCGCTCTTCCTCGAGCGCTCGCTCGCGCTCACCCGGAACGACGGCTCGCTCGCGCTGCTGCTCCCAGCGAAAATGTGGCGCGCGCTGGCGGGCGGTGGCGCGCGCCGACTCCTGCGAACGGGCGCGCGCGTGATCGCGCTCGACGATTGGTCGGAGTCTCCAGCCGCGTTCGACGCCGCCGTCTATCCATCACTCATCGTCGCGAGGAAGGGCACGGATGGCGAGGCGTCGCCGATTCTCGCTTCGCTGCATCGAAAGCGCGACGTGCTGCGCTGGTGCGTCGCGCCCGCCCGGCTCGCGCTCGACACCGACCCGGCGAGCCCGTGGGTCGCAATTCCGCCGCCGGTGCGCGACGCCTTCGATCGCGTCTCCCGAGCGGGCATCCCGATTGCCGACACCGCGCTCGGCGCGCCGCTGCTGGGCGTGAAGTGCGGGTGCAACGAGGCTTTTATTGTCACGCGCCAGGAGCGCGATGTCACGCGCCAGGAGCGCGAAGATACACGCCAGGAGCGCGATGATAGACGTGAGGGGAGCCGTAGCGATGAGGCCCTCGTGCGCGCCGGAATGCGGAGCGGCATGATCGAGCGCGAGATGCTGCGGCCATTGTTGCGTGGCGAGACTACGGCAGCATGGCGCGCGACTCCGAGCGCGGAGTCGATCATCTGGACGCACGACGCGAGCGGCGCGGTGCTCCCGGCGTTGCCACCGCAGGCGGCAGGATGGCTCGCGCGCTGGCGACGGCGTCTCGTCGCGCGAAGCGATGCGCGCTCGGGTGGCGTATGGTGGACGCTCTTCCGCACGCCTGCCGCGTCGCCGGCTCGCGCTCGGGTGGTGTGGGCCGACATGGGGCGAACGCCGCGCGCGCTGCTGCTCGCTGCCGGCGATCCGAGCGTGCCGCTCAACAGCTGTTACGTGGTGCGATGCGACGACGAGACGGATGCGCTCGCGCTCACCGCGCTTCTGAATTCGTCGCTCGCCGCTGCGTGGCTGCACGTGCTAGCCGAGCCCGCGCGTGGGGGGTACCATCGCTACCTCGGCTGGACGATGGCGCTCCTCCCGCTGCCGCGCGACTGGACGTGCGCGCGCGCGATCCTCGCTCCGCTCGCGTCCCGGGCGATGGGCGGCGACGTGCCCGCACCGTGCGAGCTTCTCGATGCGGCAACGAGCGCCTATCGCCTCCGCGCGGCGGACGTCGCGCCGCTCATCGGCTGGGCGGCACGATGATCGTGCGAGCGGCGGAGGCGCGCGCCCTCATCGCGACACATTGGCTGCCTGCGATCGAGGCGGCGGACAAGCTCGGATCGATCACGCTGCACGCGCATCAGCAGGGCGCGATTGATCGGCTTCGGGTGCTCCTGCGCGAGCAACGTGGCGCGCTCCTCGCGGACGAGGCCGGGCTGGGCAAGACCTACGTCGCAGCCGCGATGCTGCGCGACTCGGTGAGACCGCTCATCGTGCTCCCCGCCGCGTTGCGGACGATGTGGCGCAGCGCGCTACGCGCCGCCCAAGTGAGCGCGACGATGGTCTCGTACAGCGCGCTGTCGCGCGGCACCGTGCCCGAGG
>DATHJR010000040.1:0-10045 GCA_035286525.1 Gemmatimonadaceae bacterium
CAGTCTCGTCGCGCGAGTATGGAGAGGGGTCCTGTCTCGAAAGATAGACGCGATGTCGCCCGCTTCGGACATGATTTCCGATCCGTCGTTGCGCTGAGCGTCGCCGCCATCCGGCAGACGTGCTATGTCGCCCCATCGTTCGTCTACACCATCCGCTTGGGGTCGTTCTCTCGACATTACAAGGACTGTAATGTGGCCGGCTCTTCTATTTGGGTTTCCGCAGTCTATCGTCAGACATGAGCGCTATCTCTGTCCAATGACGGGAGACTGCTCGCATGCACTCAGCCCCTAAGAGGCAGCCCGTCGCGGTTGCTCTCCTCGCATCATCCCTTGGGATTCTCGCCGCGTGCAGCGGCGAGCCGAGCGCGCCTTCTCGCGTTGTGCCGCCCGTGGATCAGATGGCGAGCCTCGGCACCTACATCGTGGATGTCAATCTCAAGACCGGTAAGGTGCTCGAGCACGCGGTCGCCTCTTCGCCACCCACGGGCGGAGTGGACGCGCGCCTTTACGGCGCGGTTGGCAGTATCCGGCACCACTTCACGCTGCGAGGGGGCGTCCCGTCCGCGGGCAACACGTACACGCTCGAGGATCGCATCGAGAACCAGTTCGCGTTCCCCATCGGCACGAATGGTCCGCACACCGTCGGAACGTCTCCGCCGGACACCATGGGCGTGTACGTATGGATGGCGCTCGCCCCCTTCCAAATTACGGGATGCACCGCGGGACCTACGTGCCTCGTCCGCACGGATAGTGGCGCCGATGGCGCCTATCCATTCACAAGTAGCACTCCGCAGCCGTACATGTACTTCAAGACCGTCCTCGAGGCTTCGGACGGAGTCACCGGTTCGGGGCGCGACTACACGAACCAAAGTCCCGCCGCCGGGGGCACCGGCATCGACTACTCTCGCGCATTTTCGTTCAGAGCATCGACGACTGTCACAGGCTTCACCTTCGGCGTGTCGGTGAGCGCAGCACTCGTTCGGCCCACCGACCTTCGATGGAAGGTCTTCTATACGGGCGATTCGCTTCCGAATCGCGTCGGCACCTCGCTCGCGGACCTTCGAAGCGATCCGGATTGGCGTGTGCGCGGCTCGTCGGCTGCCGTGCAAGATACTTCGATCGTGACGACGGGCTGCGCCGCCGGCACATCGCCGTGCTTTCGCATCGAGAGCTCCAACCCCGTGCTCATCTTTTCTCCCACAGACACGATTCTCTATTCTCGCTCCGACTCGATGGGCTCGTCGGACAACGCGTACATTGCCGCGGTCGTCGCGGTCGCCAACCTGCAGAGTGGCATTCCGTCGGTCTTCCTTGGAATGCAGGATCGCAACAGGCTGATTTCGTTTTGCCTTGCAGCGGACGCCGTCGGGTTTTGCGATGCAGCGCACGCGTTCGTCAGCGGCGGATCAGTAGCACTCAGCCCCTCCGTGGTGCATAGCTGGCGGATCGCGAAGTTCGCCGCAGACAGCGTCGTGATCTTCGGCGACGGCGCCAGGCAGATGAAGTTCATTTATGCCAGCCTGCCAGCCGCTCCTTCGGCGTCGGCCAGTAATCCCGTGTTCTGGTTTGGCAATAAGGTATTTGCCAGTCTGTCCAGTCCAACGAACGTGACTTCGTACTGGAGCAGCGTTGTGTACGAAATCGGGGCGACGTCTCCGTAGACCAACCTGCTCGTAGAACGGAACGTACGCGCCGCCCTCCGCCGGATCCGGGTGCGCGCAGAAGTATCCGCCGGAGGGCTCGTTCCCCCTCGGTCGCGACCACGAGCCCGCACTGCTGCCCGAGCCACTCGGCATCCGGAATCCGCACCGGCTCGTCTCCGCGATCGCGTGCCCCCTCGACCGGAATTGGGATGCATTTCTGGGACGAAAAGGGCCCAGCGGGAAACGTCCGTGTGTCACGTCGCTCGGTACGACACATTCCACTGGAAGCGTATTTGGGGGCCTAAAGGCCCTCCATGCGGACTCAACAGGGCTCGAAACGTTGAATCATTCTGACCGTCTATCATATGGTTAGGAGAATCTTATTATGTGACCGTGGCGCCTGATATTCCGGACACCCGGATCGATCCCACCCCCCGCTTCACGTGGCAAACGAGGGCAGCATGATGATCCACGCTCCCAAAGGAAACCGACGCTTCGCGCTAGGCTCGCTGGCGCTCGTATTCGCGCTAGGCGCGTGTCATGACGACGCGATGGCACCGAAGAGGGGCACGCCGCCCGTCGATCAGATGACCGATCTCGGTACCTACATCGTCGACGTGAACGTCAGGACGGGACAGATCGTCACGCATCAGGTGCAAGGCGGGCCATCCGCGCCTTCGGGCGTCGACGCACTCTTCTTCGGATCCACCGCCACCATCTCGCACCTCTTCCAGCTGAGGGGCGGAGCTCCGACGGCCGGGAACACGTTCACGCTCGACGATCATATCGAGAACAAGTTCCCCTTCTCGATCGGAACGCACCTGCCCCACGCGGCGGGCGCCTATCCGCAAGACACGATGGGCGTCTACGTGTACATGGCGATTCTGCCAACCGTCACGGCGGGCTGCACGCCGAGCGCCACGTGCAAGGTGGCGGCGGATAGCGGAGAGGATGGTGCGTTTCCCTTTACGACCCCCACGCCTCAGCCGTACATGTTTTTCAAGACCATCCTCGAGGCGGCGGACGGCACGCCGCATTCGGGTCTCGATTACACCGACCAGACGTCCGTTGGGGGCATCAACTATTTCCGCTCGTTCTCCTTCCGGGCGTCACCGGGCGTGACGAATTTCAAATTCGGCGTGTCTGTGCGCGCGGCGGTCGAGAAGCCGAATGAAAATCGTTGGCTCGTGACGTACGTCGGGGACTCGATGCCGAATCGCCTGGGCACCTCGCTCGCGGATCTGCGTTCCGACCCCGATTGGCGCGTGCACGGCTCGGCCGCCTCCGTCACCGATACATCCATTACGACGTCAGGTTGTGCGGCAGGCGCGGCGAACTGTTTCAGGATCATAAGTGCCACCCCCAATCACACCTTTCCAGCCGACTCGATCACCTACTTCCGCAGCGATTCGGTGGGGACGACCGACAGCGCGTACATCGCCGCCAGCGTCGCGGTCTCTAACCTGCGGCCCAATGCGCCGTCGGTATTCCTGGGGATGCAGGATCGCGTGAAGCTTATCCAGATTGGTATCGCGTCGAACAAGACTGGTTTCTGCGATGCGTCGAACGCGCTCATCGCCGCTGGTACCGGTACCATCACTGCCTCAACGACCACCAACTGGCGAGTGGCGAAGTACGCCGCCGACAGCGTCGTGTTGTTCGGCAACGGCGCAAGGGTCGCAGAGCTCGCGTACTCCGCGCTCCCCGCCGCGCCGTCGGCGTTGCCCACACCCTTCTTCTTCTTCGGCAATCGCGCGCTCGATGCCACTCCCACGCCGACGGCGGTCACATCGCTATGGACGCTGGTCACGTACGAGATCGGAGCGACATCGCCGTGATAGCGTTCGCGGATCACCGACGCTACAATCGGGTGACTGCGGCATCGTCTGACCGTCACGTTGTAGGGCACGCCAAATGCCACATCGGGCGCGTTGACCGTCGCCATGCAGCATCTGGTTGCAGAGCCCGTCAAAACGCAATACAAACGCTGTAACGTCGCGCGCCTCTTTCATTTCGTGTGAAGGAGCCTATCTTCAGGCACTGACGATAGTTATTGCGAGTCGTCGTCGAGCCGTTCGCGGCATTACTCGCGTCCAAGAACATGGGGTTGGCAGATGAAGGTCGTAACCGGACGCAGGCAAAGCGAAGTCCTCGCGTTGCTCGCCGTTTTTTGCATGAGCATGACCTCGTGTCGAAATGATGCCATCGCACCGAGAGGGGGCGTGCCCCCCATCGATCAGATGACGAATCTCGGCACCACGATCGTCGACGTGAACCTCAAGACGGGGGAGGTCACAACGCACCCCCTCGAATCGAGCGCTGCGACTGCGTCGGGTGTCGACGCGCGCTTCTTCGGCGCGCCAGGGACCATCTCGCACACCTTCACGCTCAGGGGTGGCGCGCCAACGGCCGGGAATACGTTCACGCTCGACGATCATATCGAGAACGCGTTCTCCTTCCCGATCGGCACGGACCTGATGCATGCGACGGGTGTCTTTCCGGAAGACACGATGGGCGTCTACGTGTACATGGCGATCCTGCCAACCGTCACGGCTGGATGCACGCCGAGCGGCACGTGTTCGGTCGCCGCGGATAGCGGAGAGGATGGTGCGTTTCCCTTTACGACGCCCACGCCGCAGCCGTACATGTTCTTCAAGACCATTCTCGAAGCGGCGGATCACGCACCACATCACGGACTCGATTTCACCGACCAGTCCAACGTTGGGGGAATCGACTATTTCCGTTCCTTCTCCTTCCGCGCGAAGCCTGGCGTTACGAACTTCAAGTTCGGGGTGTCGGCGAGTGCGGCGGTCGTCAAGCCCAACGAAACGCGCTGGAAGGTGACGTACATTGCGGACTCGCTGCCGAATCGCGTTGGCACCTCGCTCGCGGATCTGCGTTCCGACCCGGATTGGAGGCGGGGCGCCTCGGCTGGAGCAGTCAGCGATACCTCCATTGTCGCGACCGGATGCCCGGCGGGTGGCACGACCAAGTGTCTCAGAATATCCAGCGTGACACCTTCAAACGGGGCGCTGGCGGACGATTCGCTCTTCTATTATCGCAGTGATTCGGTTGGCACCACCGATAATGCCTACATCTCCGCCACCGTCTCGGTTAGCGGAAACAAGCCCAATAATCCGACGGTTTTCATCGGCATGCAGGACCGTGTGCATTTGATGTTGTTCGGAATTTCGCAAAACAAGTTGGGCTTTTGCGACGGAACGGGCGCATTTGTAGGTACCCCGACTACGACCACTGCTACCTCCTATCGAATCTCGAAATTCGGCACCGATAGCGTCGTGGTGTATTTGGACGGCGCCACGACCTCGACAATCAATGTGGCCTATTCAACGCTGCCGCCGGCTCCCGCATTTGCGACACCCAACAAGTTCTTCTGGTTCGGAAACAGAGTACAATTTGCCTCGAGCCCGAAGCCCAGCGGCGACATCTCGCTCTGGTCAAGCGTCGTCTACGAAATCGGAGTCACCGGTCCATGATCCGAATCGTCGATTGCACATGTCTGCGACTCGCGCAACGCGCGGAGCCAAAATGGATGTGAGCCCTGAGCCCGAGACGCGTCGTGCCTGGGTCGCGCCCGAATTGCGTGCGCAGTCCACGCTCACGGTCGTGACGCAGGCGACGTCTCCCGCTCCACTCTCATTGCTGTTCCTGCAGGCCTCGGTACAGTGCTTCGATGGCCTCGGAAATCCTGTTCCCTGCTAGTGCCGTCACCCATGGAGCGTACCGACTCTCCTTCGGTTCCCTCTCGGTGGCGGATGGACCGCATCGAGGGCACGACCGCGGGTGATGGTGTGCTCCTCACTGATCTCGACAACGATGCGCAGCTGAGCATCACCGGCGGACGGCTCGCGCGCGGCCCAGGCTACGAGCGCGCCGCCGGGGCCAGCAGGCGCAGCCTTGCGCGCACGGGCGCGATCATCCGTCTGCGCCAGAAAAATCGCTACTACCTTCACGCCTCCGGGGTCGTCGACGCCCACGGGCGCGCGCTCGTGTTCGTCGGCGAGAGCGGTGCGGGGAAGTCCACCCTCGCCTTCGCCCTCGCGCGCCACGGCTGGTCGCTCCTCGGCGACGACGGCGTCGTGCTCGAGCCCACCGCGAACGGAATCCTCGTCCACGGCTGGCGCTCCCCACTCCTCGTCAGCCTCGATCTCGAGGAATATTTTCCCGAGATCGCCGAGCACCGCGCACGCGCGATGACGGGCGACGCGCGCCGTCGCGTGCCGGTGCACGCCAACTCCGCCGCGCGCGCGCGGCTCGCCGGCCTCGTGTTCGTTGCCCAGGGTGCTCCGGGCTCACTGGCCACGTGCCCCGAGTCCACCGCGATGCTCGCGCTCATCAGGCAATCGCCCTGGGTGTTGCTTGGAGATGGGCAGAGTGCCGCCCACTTTGCCGCACTCCGCGACGTCGTCCAGTCGGTTCCGCTCCTCGATTTCCGCCACGGTCCTGCCGAGCTCGAACGATTGGGAGAGCTCTTCCCCTCCGGTGCGCCGCTGCCCGCAGAGCAGATAGCACTTGCATGAGGAAGCTCGCCTGCGTACTGGCCGTCGTTTCGATCGCAGGCGTGGTCGCGTGCGGCTCCGACTCGACCACGACCCCGGACCCACTCGCCAAGGTGCCGAATTTCATCTACGTGTCGGATCAGGGCGGAAGCGACCAGCTCTACACGTTCAGCGCTGGACAGTCGACAATCTTTCCCGGATCGGTGTCCGGCGATGCCGATCCGCAGAGCGCGCACGGGGTCGTCGTATTCACCAGCTATCGCGACAGCCCGACCAACTCCGAGATCTATAGCGAGAACATCGACGGCACGAACATCGTGCGTCTCACCAACAACGCGGCGCTCGATTTCAAGCCGTCGCTCAGCCCCGACGGGGCGACCGTCGCCTTCGCAAGCCTCCGCAGCGGCACTTCGAAAATCTGGATGATGAACGCCGACGGCACCAATCCCGTCGCCGTCGCGACGGGAGCCGACCAGTACACGCCCGAGACCGCGCCGCGCTTCAGCCCCGACGGCTCGCAGCTTCTCTTCAACTCGCCGCGCACCGGAACCTCTCAGCTCTGGGTCATGCCCGCGGCCGGTGGAGACGCCGTACAGCTCACACACGAAATCAACGGCGCGTTCGACGGCAGTTGGAGCGCCGATGGCGCCAGTGTCTTTTTCGTGTCCGGCCTCGACCATGCGGACGTGCACCAGATCGTCGTCTCGAGTGGCGCCGTCACGGACTACGTCACCGGCGGCACGGACGTATCCCAGCCCGAGTGCAACGCAGACGCGTGCCTCGTCGTGTCCGGCGCAGGCTCCGGCGCCGGCGACATCCTCGCGTACGTCGGCACCGGATCCACCACACCCGTTCCGGTTGTTCATTCGACGGCGAACGAGCGTCAGCCGGCGATCCTGCACCCCTAGCCGATGCCGCCGGGTCGTTGTGAGGCGAATCACCGAATTCCATTCGAATTCTTGACTCATTCCTCTCCGGGCGCGCTCACTCCTGTTATAGTGCGAGGACCATGGCACAGCACTCCAGCCCGACTGATCGTTTCCCTCGTTGTGGATGAAATCAGACACATGCACCACGCCGACATGCCGCCGTTCGGCGATGCTTCCTGGCAACTCGTGTACACGAAGGCGCGCGCGGAGAGGTGGGTCGAGCTCAATCTTCGCCGCCAGAATTTCCTTACGCTCCTTCCGCTCGTGCGCGTGCGCACGAGTTTTCAACCGCTCTTCCCTCGCTACGTGTTTGTCGGAATAGAACCAGATCTTTCGGCTCGCCCAATCGCCGGCACCCGCGGCGTGCAGTACATTGTGCACTTCGGCTCGCAGCCGGCACGCGTGCCACTCGAGGTCGTACTCGACGTGCATGCCCGCATGGATGCGCACGGAGTGGTGCAGCTCGATCGCGCCGGACCGGAAGACCCGCTGTTCGCGAAGCGCGCGCGCGAGCGAACACGCGCGCTGCTCATGTTCGCCGAGGCCGGATTTCGAATCAAATCGGCGTAGCTCGAGCGCTCGTTACACTGGCAAGGCTCACGCGTTTCCATTCGCTCGCTTCTGCCGTCGATAGTGATAGTTACGGCATTCTAAGGAACGGTTCCTGCACGGCCGGTCTGCGCTGCACCAGTGCAGAACGCGCGGTAGCCATCATTCGCCACCTTTCTCGAGGTCGGATCTTCAACTGATGCAGCCGTTGGTCTTCGCCTTCCTCGTCGCGGTACTTGCCGCGGCAGTGTGCACTCCGCTGGTCATCAGCGGTGCAAAACGCTGGCATCTACTCGATGCTCCCGATGAGACGCGGCACCTCCACGAGCGTCCTGTTCCGCGCCTCGGCGGTGTCGCCGTTTTCATCGCGACCATGCTCGGCATCGCGAGCACGCTCGTGTTCGCGCCCGCGGGGGCGTCGCTCCCTCCCGAGTGGCACCGCTTCGTGCTCGCGTTGCTCCTGGGTGGTACCGTGCTCTTCGGCGCCGGGCTCGTGGATGACCTCCGGCGCATCCGCCCATTCGCAAAGATCGTTGCGCAGTGCATCGCCGCCCTCGTCGTCGCCACGCTCGGCTTTCGAATCGAGATCCTCGGCATCGGATCCTCGGTGCTGCACCTTGGATGGGTTTCGATCCCGCTCACGATTCTCTGGATCGTCGCCGTCACGAACGCCTTCAATCTCATCGACGGCCTCGATGGCCTCGCTACCGGCATCGCCATCGTCGCGCTCACGACGGTGTTCGCCGCCGCGACGGTACTTGGCAACCTCGAGGTTGCAACCGTCGCGCTCGTTCTCATTGGCGCTCTGATCGGCTTCGCACGCTACAACTTCAGTCCTGCCCGCATCTTCCTCGGCGACTCCGGAAGCCTCTTCATTGGCTTCATGCTCGCCGTGCTGTCCATGCACGGATCCATCAAGAGTGCCACGGCGGTGCTCGTCGCGATTCCGCTGTTCGCGCTCGCCGTGCCGCTACTCGATGTGTTCGTGTCGATCTTGCGGCGCTGGCTGCGCGGCGTGCCGATCTTCGCGCCCGATGCCCGGCACATTCACCATCGTCTGCTCGCGCTCGGGCTCACTCCGGGCCGCGCGTCGTTCGTGCTCTGCGTGGTGGCCGGCGCATTCGCGGTGGTCGGCCTGCTGCTCGCATTCGCGCCACCGCCGGCGCTCATCGGGATGGCGCTCACCGGTGGCGTGATCTCCGCCGGCATCTTCATGTACGGCATTCGCCAGCTCGACTACAACGAGTTCATCGAGGCCGGCGCCGCACTGGCCTCCGGCATCGTGCGCGTGCGCCGCGTGATTCGCGATCAGATCAATGCGCGCGAGCTCACATCGGTCATCGAAGTGGCGACGTCGCTCCAGCACGTGAACGCGATCCTCGCCGATAGCCTGCCGGCCTTCGGCTTTCTCGGAGTGGAGGTCGAGCGCGAATCGTCGCTCTCCCTTCGCCGAATCCACGGGCAACGCGCGGGGCTATGGAAGCTCGACTACATGCTTGCGTCCGAGAACCCGACCGACGGGGAGCCGTACGTTCTTCGGATCTGGTGCTGCACCGGCGAGGGCTCGCGACCCTTCGGCGCCGAGCGGCTCGCGAGCATCCTCGTGCCGAGCCTCGAAAAGTGGCTCTCCAGCCCTCGCGCGATCGGACACGCCGTAAGGGAAGAGATCAGCGGACCGCACAAGCTGAGCGAGCTCGGTTCCGTGCGCGAGTCAGCCCGTTGATCGCTTGAAGGTACTGCACGTCGTAGGTGCTCGCCCCAACTTCATGAAAACCGCGGCGCTCATGCACGCGATGAAGAACGAGGGGAGTGCATTCGAGCAGGTTCTCGTCCATACGGGCCAGCACTACGACCGCGCGATGTCCGACGTCTTCTTCGAGGAGCTCGGGCTTCCCGAGCCCGACGCGTATCTGAGTGTCGGCTCTGGCACGCACGCCGAGCAGACGTCCAGGGCGATGGCCGCCTTCGAGCCGGTGCTGCTGAAGTTCGCGCCGGACGTCGTGATCGTCGTGGGCGACGTGAACTCCACGCTCGCCTGCGCCATCGTCGCGACCAAGCTTGGCGTGAAGATCGCGCACGTCGAGGCGGGGCTCCGCTCCTGGGATCGCACGATGCCCGAGGAGATCAATCGCATCCTCACCGACCAGATCGCGGACTATCTCTTCACGCCTTCGCGCGACGGCGACGTGAATCTCGCGCGCGAGGGAGTCGACCCGAAGCGCGTGTTCTTCGTGGGCAACGTGATGATCGACACGCTCATCCGCCTGCTCCCGAAAACGGATCCCGAGCGCGCGTGTGCGGCGGTGGGCGTCAAGGCGGGGAACTTCGCGCTCGTGACGCTCCATCGCCCGTCGAACGTCGACGATCCGCTCACGCTCACCGAGATCATGAAGGCGTTGGCCGA
>DATHJR010000041.1:0-3048 GCA_035286525.1 Gemmatimonadaceae bacterium
GTACGGGCCGCCGAGGTCGTCGTCGACGACCACGATGTCGAGGGGAGCCTGCACCCTCTCCGGCACCCCGTGCACCACGTGCACCACGCGGTCTGCGAGCTGCGCGCCCCAGAGCACATCGGTTCCCGACGGCCTGCGATACTCGTTGGGTGGCGACGACCACTGCGCCCACTTGAGCCGCCGGCGCAGGGAGGCCTGGATGCGCCCCGTATCGAGCCGGTGGGCGGCGACCGCGCGATCGAGCGCGCTCGCCACCGCCTCCAGATCCTTCGGGTACAGCAGGAGGTCGCACCCGGCATCGAGGGCGAGGATGGCCGCCTCATTCTCGCCATGCTCGGCGATCGCCCCCTCCATGATCATCGCATCGGTGACGATGAGCCCTTCGAAGCGCATCTGCTGCCGGAGGAGCCACTGCAGCATCTCGCGCGACAACGTTGCGGGGGCACCGCTCGCGTCCAGCGCCGGATACGCGACGTGGGCCGTCATCACGCCGGCGACGCCGGCCTCGATCGCCGCACGGAAGGGGGCGAGGTCGTGCTCCATCAGCTCCGCGCGCGTCGCGTCGACGACCGGAAGCCCGGAATGCGAGTCGGTGCGCGTGCGCCCATGTCCCGGAAAGTGTTTCGCGCATGCGAGCACTCCCTCCGCCTGACAGGCCTGGATCCACGCCTGCGCGAGCATCGCGACGCGGTGCGAGTCGCTGCCGAGCGAGCGCGTGCCGACGATCGGATTCTCCGGAACGATGTCGAGGTCGCACACCGGCGCGAGATCCCAATTGAGCCCGAGCGTGCGTGCTTCGCGCGCGGTGAGGCGGGCCGCGCGGCGCACGGCGTCCGCGTCGCCGAGCGAGGCGATCGCGGCGAGAGGAGGAAGTCCCGTCGCGCCGCCGAACTGCTGGCCCGCGCCGCGCTCGAGATCGGCGGCGATGAGGAGCGGCACGCGCGAACGCTGGCGCAGCTCCTTGGTGAGCGCGCGCACGTGCTCCTGTTCTCCGCCAAACAGGATGAATCCGCCGACGCCAAGCGCGAGCGCCTTCTCGATCGCTGCGCGCTCGGGTGCGTAGCCGAGGTTCGCGTCCCAGCGAATCGCGGGAAGGAGCAACGCGGCGGCCGCGCTCATGCGGGCGTCAACTTACCGAGGATGCGCGGGCCGCGCGCGCCGGTGGCCGCGGGGAGATTCCCCGCGCGGCGCTCGAGGAAGAGCCGGCCGAGGAACGCGAAGGCCACGGCCTCCTTGGCGTCGCCATTGAAGAAGACGGTGTCGAACATCCGCACCGGCAGCGGCGCCACGGCGGCGATGAGCGCGCTCACCAGCGCAGGATTCCGCGCGCCACCGCCCGAGATCACGACGTCAGCCACAGGCGCGGTGATGAAGCGGCGGTAGGCGTCGGCGATCGAGCGTGCGGTGAACGACACGGCCGTGGCTACAATGTCCTCGGCGGTCGCGCTCGCGCTTGCCGCTCGGCAGCGCGCGATGAAGCGGGCGATGTACGAGCGGTCGAAGAGCTCGCGACCGGTGGATTTTGGCGGCGGCGATGCGAAGTACGGTTCGGCGAGCGCATCGCGCACGACGCTCTCGATCGCCGAACCGCGCCGCGCGAGAACTCCATCCACGTCGTACGCGAGCCCCGGAAGCAACGTGCGCACGACGCCATCGATGATGGCGACGCCGGGTCCCGTGTCGAACGCGACGACCGGGGCGTCGACGCCGCGCGGCGGTACGACGGACACATTGCCGATGCCGCCGATGTTCTGAAGCGCGCGCCACGCGCCCTCCGCGGCGAAGAGCGCGCGGTCTGCGACCGCGACCAGCGGCGCGCCCTGGCCGCCCGCCGCCACATCTCGCACGCGAAAGTCGCTCACCACATCGACGCCCGTGCGCTCGGCGATCACGGCGCTCTGCCCGATCTGCCAGGTCGCGAGCGGCGCCTCGTGCCAGATCGTGTGCCCGTGCGACGCGATCGCGCGCACCTCGCGCGGCGCGAGGCCGGCGCTTGCGATCGCCGCGAGCGCCGCGTCGGCGAGCCACGCGCCGAGCTCGAAGTCGAGGAGCGCGAGCGTGGAGAGTGACGCGCCGTCGAGCGCGCGCAGGAGCCGCTCGCGTTGCGCGCTCGCGTACGGCTGCTCGCAATACGCGAGCAGCGTGGCGACCGGGTGATCTCCGCCGGCGCCGAAGCGCACGGCGGCTGCAGAGATGCCGTCGGCGGCAGTGCCCGACATCAACCCCACGAGCACGTCGCCGCGTGACTCGCCACTCGCTCGATCATCGCTCATCGACCGGCGGCGGAGCGTTGGGGACCACGCGCCGCACAACCCCGCCCGCCTCGCGCAGCGCGAGCTCGGCCTGCGCGCGGGACATCGAGCGTTGCTGCATCACGATCGCGGTGCGCACGCTGCCTCCCGCATCGTCGATGAGCGCTCGCGCGACGGGGCGCTCGACGCCCGTCACTTCCATCACGATGCGCTCGCCGCGATCGACGAGCTTGGCACTCATCGCGCGCAGGTCGACCATCAGATTGCCGAACGTCTTGCCGATGCGGATCATCGCGCCGGTGGAAATTGCGTTGAGCACGAGCTTGGTCGCCGTTCCCGCCTTCATGCGAGTGGAGCCGGTCACCGGTTCGGCCCCGGTGATCGGGATGATTGCAACATCAACGAGCTCGAGCACGGACGTGGGCGGCGGCGAGCACGCCAGGATGCCGGTGTGCGCGCCGAGCGCCGCGGCGCGCTCGAGGGCGCCGCGCACGTACGGCGTGGTGCCGGAGGCGGCGATGCCAAGCACGAAGTCGCGCGGCCCAACCCGATGCGCGGTGATGGCGTCCGCACCGTCCGAGACGACGTCTTCAGCCCCCTCCTGCGACTGCGTCAGCGCGGGCGCCCCTCCGGCGATGATCCCCTGCACCATTTCCGGATCGGTGCCGAAGGTGGGCGGGCACTCGCTGGCGTCGAGCACGCCGAGTCGGCCGGACGTGCCCGCGCCCACGTAGAAGAGACGGCCGCCCGCGCGAAACGCCTGCTCGGCGAGCTCGATCGCGCGCGCAATGCTGTT
>DATHJR010000042.1:0-2923 GCA_035286525.1 Gemmatimonadaceae bacterium
CGGCCGGTTGCGGGAGCACCCCGCCCCACGCCACCGGCTCGATGCGCGGGACGACGACGGTCCACGCCAGCACGCCGAGCAGTGACACGCCGATCGCGAGCCCAAAGGCGCTGTAGAAGCTTCCCGTGCGATCCACGAGAAATCCCGTGATCGCCGGTCCCACAATCCCCGCGAGATTTCCGACCGCGCCCTGAAAGCCGATCCACCGTCCCGCCGCCTTCGGACCCGCGAGCAGCTGCCCCACCGCGTACAACGTCGGCGACGCGAGCCCGAAGGTGAAGCCGACGGCAAGCAGGCTCGCGTCGAGCAGCAGCGGTCCGCCCAGCAGCACGCCGACGAGACAGACCGCACTCGAGATCTGACTCACCACCAGCGTGGTGCGGTAAACGCGATGCGGCGACTCGCCGCTCTCGATCCATCTGTCGCCGACCAGCCCCGTCACGTACGCGCCCAGGGCGTGCATCGCGTACGTGAGTCCTCCGATCGTACCCATTCGAGTGAGCGAGTACCCGCGCACGTCCACGAGATAATACGGCAGCCACGCGAGCACGAAGTAGAAGATGTAGTTCGCGCAGAAGTGTCCGAGTCCGGCGCCGATCGCGGCGCGCTGCCGAATGATCTCGGGGAACGACGGCGAGTCCGAAGATTGTTCGGCGCTGCGCACCGGAAGCGTGCGCGCCGGACCAGTGAGCCACGGAATCAGCCAGAGCAGCGAGAGCGCGCCGAACGAGAGGAAGAGCGCGCGCCATCCGTATCGCGCGAGAATCAGTCCGCCGGCAAACGTGCCGAACGCAGGCCCGAGCGCGAGCCCGATCGCGATGTCGCCATTCGACCGTCCGCGTCGGTCGACCGGTACGTTCTGGGCCAGCATCTTCGAGCTGCACGGAAACGCGACGCTCTCGCCGAGTCCCAGCACCAGTCGCAGACAGAGCAGCGCGACGAACGTGCTGGCGAAGCCGGTCGCGATCGTGGCGACGCACCAGAGTGCGAAGCCCGCGGCGATGACGCGCTGCACCGGATATCGCTCGGCGAGCCATCCTGCGCCGAGCTGGCTGACGGCGTATGTCCAGTAGAACGAGGACAGGAGGATCCCGATCTGCGTGGCCGAGAGGTGCAGCTCCTTCGCGACTACGGGCGCGGCGGTGGCGAGATTGCCGCGATCGACGAAGTTGATGAAGACCGCGACGGCGAGGAGGAGGGAGAGTCGTCTCGCGGAAAACGCGTTTGTCATCTGTACGATGCCCCGCTTCCCGTGTTGAACACCAATACCTCCGCATCGCGCGGAACCCTCCCCGCGCGCGCGAGCTCCGCCACCACCGCCAGCGCGCACCCACCTTCCGGCGCGGCATCCACGCCCGTCGCGCGCGACAGCTCGAGCGTCGCCGCGCGGATCGCATCCTCGCTCACTGCCAGCGCGTCGCCGCCACTCTCCTTCACCGCGCGCAGGATGAGCCGGTCGCCGAGTGGGCCCGGCACGCGCAGCCCGCTCGCGTGCGTCGTCGGATTCTCCCACGGGCTGGCGTGCTCCGCGCCCGCGTCGAACGCGCGTACGATCGGCGCGCATCCATCCGCCTGCGCGACGATCATGCGCGGCATCGCGACATCGCGCGGCAGCCACCCACCGTCACGCATCTCGGCGAACGCCTTCCACATCCCGATGAGCCCCGTGCCGCCGCCGGTCGGATAGATGATGTGCGTCGGAAGACGACGCCGGCCGAGCTGCTCGGCGAGCTCGTAGCCCATCGTCTTCTTCCCCTCGATGCGATAGGGCTCG
Source organism: Gemmatimonadaceae bacterium (assembly GCA_035286525.1). GTDB lineage: Bacteria > Gemmatimonadota > Gemmatimonadetes > Gemmatimonadales > Gemmatimonadaceae > FEN-1250. Next base: position 1,775 of record DATHJR010000042.1, read on the forward strand.
CGCAGCGTCGAGACGTCGAAGTATCCGCTCGACGCCGCGAACGCGCGCGCCTGCTTGCCCGCGTCGCCGATGTGTCCGTCGACGAGCATCAACTCCGCGCCGAACACGCGGATCGTGTCGAGGATCGGCTTGGGCGTGCTCGCGGGCGCGTACACGCGCACGGGAAGCTGCGCCGCCGCGCCGTACGCCGCGAGCGCGGCACCAGCGTTCCCCGCGGTGGGCGTCACGAATCCCGGCACGCCGAGGGCGCGCGCGCGAGTGACGGCCGCGCTCATTCCCCGCGCCTTGAACGACGACGTCGGATTGAGCCCTTCGTCCTTCACCCACAGGCGCGCGACGCCGACCTCGCGCGCGAGCGCGGGCGAGTCGTGCATCGGCGTGAGCCCCTCGCCCAGCGAAACCGGGCTCTCGCTCGCGAGCAGCGGAAGCACGGGCGCGTATCGCCACATGTCCCAGCGCGTGGTGAGCGCATCGCGCGATGGGAATGGCGAATCGTAGCGGACGAGAAACGGCTGACCGCACTTGGAGCACGTGGTGGCGAGCGCATCACCGGGCGCGTGAGTGTCGCACGCGGAGCATTCGAGGTGCCAGGAAGTCACGTATCACCGGAAAAATTACGAAGCCAATTACGAGTTCCAAACTTGTGCACGGGACTGCGCGTCGCGCCATCCCTAACACGCGACATGGCAGCAGATGCCCAAGGATGACCGGCCGGGCGCTTTTGTCTTGACGCGCACTATTTCGGCGCTGATACAAGCCGCAAAGACGATAAAGACTGTGAGCAAGTCCGCAGTTCGAAGTCTCTTGCGTAACCCAAGCCGGTTGGGTATCATTGCTTGACGAGTATCCGAGTAGGCGAAGTCCGATTCATGGCATACCCGCAAGACCACCTGCGTCGTCACGTCCACGCTTTCATCGGTTCCGGAGAGGTGATCGTGGATCTCCGCGCTGATGGATCTGTCGCACTTGCCGATCGAACGGACGCAGTCTTTCGCGTAACGCCGGCCGAAGTCAGAAAGGTGCTGAAGGCAGCGGCGGCTGCGTTCGAGAAGTTGGCAGCGGCATGGGAGAAGATGCACAATGGCTAGAGCCGCACACTCTATTGTCACGACCGACAAGGAGATTGACGAGGCTATCCAGCGCGCCGCG
>DATHJR010000043.1:0-8209 GCA_035286525.1 Gemmatimonadaceae bacterium
CGCGCGGCACGCGTTCGATAGCTCGGCGGACTATTGCACGCTATCTCTACGTCGCGCGCGATTTCCACGCTGCGGCGATTTGAGCCCCGTTCTGAGTTTGTTCAGGACCTCGCGTTTCACTCGCGATGAGAGTCGACTCGATTCCTTCGAGAGGAACTCTTCGACGACAGCCGGTTCCCGTTTCGCCAGCTCTCGAAGAGCCCACGACATCGCCTTGACGACCATGTCATCCTTATCGCCGAGCAGAAGGCGGCAGACGCGCAAAGTTCTCTGCGCATCACCGGTTCCACCGCGCGCGCGCGAGTTCAACGGCACCGTGGCGACGAGAGCCAGCCGGCGGCGCCACCGATCGGGCGATCGTGCCCATGCAAGGATCTTCGCGTCTGAAACGAGCCCGGCGCGCCACGCCTGGCCGAGCACCGTCACGCCGACGAGATCCACCGAGCCCCAATCGGAGAGTTCGACGGCCATCTTCGTCACCAGTCGGTCATCGATGAGACCGAAGGCACCTTCGTGCGAGGCGAGGACCTCGCATGCAAGGAGACGTTCGGCCCAACCCGCATCATCCAGCAGCGATCTCACGAAGCGAAGTACGATTTTCGGAGGCTCGCGGGCGAGCACTCTCGAGTATCGGCGGCTGAGGGTGCGCACGGCCGGCGTGTCGAGGCGCGGAAGGGCGGCGAGCTCCTGGCGCACCTCGTCGGCCGTGGGCGTCATGGCCAATCGATCTCGACGACGTCCACCTTCGACGTACCGATGTTCCTCAGCACGTGCTTGGTGCCTGCCTTTCGCCACCACCACGCTCCGGCGCCCGGCTGTTCACTCGCGGCCTCGGGCGCCGCGCCTTCGAGGCGGAGTGTCCCTGGAGAAACCTGCACCGTCAACCCGGGCGGCGCGTGCCGGTGTTTCGGTGTGGACTGCCCGGGCGCAAGCGTTACGCGATAGATGCGCGCGCCAAGAGAATCGCGATGAAGCTGCAATCCGCTGCTCGCCGGCAGCGCAGTGGACACGATTTCGGATGGGGCAAGCAGTTGCGCCACCACGTAGTGAAACGGCACGGTGTCCGCGTTCCCCACTCGGTGCGTGTAGGGCAGCGACGCGCTCGCATTGTCGAAAATGGTACCGGTGGAATCGGCGACACTCTCGACTGCGGATGCAGCCTGCCCACTGATCTGCTCCCAGGTGCGCGCGCCGGCAATGACCACCGCGATGTGTCGGTTCGCATGCACGTGATAGCCGGTCGTCTCGCCCGGCGCCACGCGGACGTCGAGCACACGCACGAGCGAATTTTCGAAGACGAGATGGTGGCGCGGCTCCTGGAACACCGGTACAGCGGCCGCCTCGGACGACTGCACCTGCGCAGGTACAGGGCGGCCGACGAGAACGAGCAGTATAGCGACGGAGGCGGCGCGCATTTGCTGGCCTGGTGAAGGTCGCGACTTGTGACGCCGACGGACGCTCACGACGGGTGAAGCATTGTGTCGAGTGTCTGCGCCAGCAAGAGGGTGGGCGCGCGAGTCTCAGCCAGCCCGCCGTCTTCCCAGTCCCAGACGGCAGAGAGAACCGCCTGCGCGAACGCCCAACCCAATACGCGAGTCGCGTCCACGTGCAGGGCAACCGTCAGCTGCCGCACCCGCCGTTCTATGGTGCCCGCGTCAGTGAATAATCGCCGCTCTTCCTGTGGATTCCTGAACACGGCGCCGAGCTCGTACGCGAGCTCACCGACGACGCCCTTCGGATCAATCGCAATCCAACCGCGATCGTAGTCAAACAGCACGTTGGAGTGCTGAAGATCGCCGTGTAGCAGTCGAGGCTTGCTCTGGGAGCGAGCGAGATCCGCGAAGGTCTGTTGAGCTCGCAGAAGGAGTAGTCGCGCGATTCCTTCATCGGTCATCGCGAGATTGCGTTCAAAGCTCTCGCCCCATTCGGTGACGGTCACACACCTCTCCGGTATAGCGCTCGGCGCCATCGCTGCAACCACACCGGCGATGATTTCGGTCGCGGCTTCATCTTCGCCGGCTTGGACCGTTTCGACGAGGGAATGTCCGGGACTCAGGCGCTCGAGCAGGAGAGCCCCGCCCGTGTGCTGGTAGACGCGAACCACGCCCTGGCCCGCGAATGCCTCTACGACTTCGCCAGAAAACCACTCGTCGCCCTCGTGTTTCACCAGCTTCAGCACGACAGCAGTGGCATCGCGCCGACCAAATGCGATGAGGGAGCTCGGGGTCTCGCGAACTGACTCGACGACCACGCCCCACTCGCTGGCGCGCTCCCGCAATCGCGAGTGCAGTTTGCGCCGCTCGCCTATCAGCTCTCGCGCTTCCATTCCTTGACGCATGTGGTCCACTGCCACAGCCCATTGGTCACCTCGCGTGGAAGCCGATGGCCGAGCTGGCGAGCGACCATGACTATCTGTCCCCGGTGATGGGCCTCATGCGCCACGAAGTAGGACAGCACGTGCCCGACATCCAGCGGCAGGTTGCGCCACACGTAGTCCTTCGACGGCGGGATCTCTCCGCCCGCCGCAATTCCAAGCTCGAGAAGCGCCTCCATCCCGCGGCTGCTTCGCTTCAGGGCTGAGAGAAGTTTGCGGCGCGTCACGCTCCGCAAGTCGACGAGCGCGGGCACGGCGATTCCATGTTCCTGGCCGAGCGTCCTGATCCACCTGCTCCGGGCGTTGTGGAGATGGGCGGCAATCGTACGCACCGTGCGCCGTGGTGCTACGCCAGGGATCGATTCGTCCCAGAGCGCGGTCGGAAGCTGCTCGACGAGGTGTTCGGTGACGAGGCTGCTCGTGCGCCACGCGCCGAGGATCGTCGGCCGCAGATCCGGTAGAGTTGGGCGAGGCGAGTGAGTTTCGTTCATGGCTCGAGTGGGTTCGTGCTGGCCGACGTCGATGAACGCGTCGCGTCCGCCGGCGGCCTGGCTCCCCTGATCACGAGCCACAGCATGATCGCCAGCTCTCCGAAGAACGCGGGCTGCGCGTAGGCGAACACCTTCGACTGGTATTGTGGCACCAGCTCGCCGGTCAAGCTCAGAAGGACGTAGGCGACGCCCCCCAGGGCGAGCCAAATGCCCAGAAACCGCGGCAGGAAACGCGACCTGTAGACGAGCATGGCCAATGGAAAGAGCCACACACCCCAAAGGATTTCGGCGGCAGTATTCTGCTCGTCACGCAGCTTCAGGAAGATCAATGCAAGCGCGTCCCGCTGCGGTTTGTCGAATGCGGAAAGGAAGTCGCCTCCGCGCGCGATCATGAGTGTGGCAGCGTCGCTCGCGACGCCGACGAAGTCCATCATCGCCGGCATGACACCGCCGAATATCACCACCAGTATCGCAAGGTTCTTGTCCACGCCCGCGAACAATCGGTAAAAGGCGAGTGTCAGGAGGACCAACACAAGCCCGCAGACCAGGTCGCTCACGATCCCGAATCGGAAGAGCCACTCGTTCGCGACGATGTTGGCGACCGTCGCCGTGGGGTTCCCGTGCACGAACAGCTTGTTGGGGATGTAGATGAGGCGCAGCGGGCCCAAAATGACAAGGAGCAGATACCGGAGCCCAGCCACTCTGCCTGGATCGCGGGTCGACCGCATGTTCCCTCCTCGATGAGCGGGCCTTCTATGTGCATCCCATACGTGCGACCGCTCAATGAGTTTCCGTCACGGGTGTTCGCACGACCGCTCGAGCAGCGCGAATTCGTTCCCGTGGTAGTGCGAAGCCAGCCTCGGATCAACCCCGATGCGTGCATGGTCCAGGAGACGAAAGCCGCGTCGACCGTAGAACTCGATCAGCGCAGTGTTGTTTGCCCAGGTATCCATGCGCAGGCCGATCCTTCCGAGCGCGGTGCACCGCCCATCGGCCCACGCGAGGATGGCGTCCACGAGTCCGCGACCCGGAAAGTCCGCGGCTCGCGCAATCCGGTGGAGATAGATGTGAGCGCCGCGCTCGTGCGCTCCCCAAATCGCCGCGTCATCGTAGGCGACGGAGAACACGCCGACGATCGCGTCGTCGGCGACGACGCGGAAGAGAAGTCCAGCATCGATCTCGTTGAGGATCGCCGCGTCGCTGAACTCCGGCCACACGATCGAGCCCTGTTCGCGCTGCGTGCTGCGTCCGTGCGCGTATGCGGCGCGAACGTCGGCGAGATCATTGGGCGAAGCGGGCTCGATGCGCATCGCTCACAGGATGTCGCGCGGCTTCACCTGTTGCAACTACGTGTCGGGTTACCTGGTCGAGATCGTCATCGGACGACTCGTACCGTGCGGCCATCGGGAACCAAGTAAAACCCCCGAATCTCGACGGGCGTCATGTCTCGGGCGAGATCACGAGACACGGCGAAGCTGATCGGGAACACGGCGTCCGCGTTCTTTCCGAGACTCGCATACAGTTGCTCGCACGCGAGCGCCGGCTGGGCGAACATCCCGAGCCAAAAGGCGATGGGCTCGCCCGATGGGAGAAAGATCTGAGGCTGGATCTCGCCGAGCACTCGCTCGCCTCCGACATATGCGGTCGGTGGCGTAACGAATCCTTCAAGTGGCGTTCCGTCTGCGAGTACGAAGTTGGCGCGCACGAGGTACATCCCGTCGTTCGGACTCACGGGTAACGGTCCGTCCCAGGGTCGGAACGTCTCTTCGTCCGTCTCGGCGTACCACGGCTCGTCATAGTCGAACGAGTGGGACGACGCCCACACGGGCGAGTCGAGGAAGTGAGCGAGTGTTAGAGCGCCGAACTGGACGAGTCGAGGCATCGTTGATTTCGAATGATTGGCGGAACGAATCGGTCTCAACCGCGAGACTTCAACTTCTTCCAGCCGCCGGCTCGGTTGTTTGCGATAATCCGCTTGAGCATTGTCGAGAGGGCCCGAGCGGGGACCTTCTCGCCCCGCCGAATGGCGACGGTACGGGCAGTCTTGTTGTCATGTCCGCCGGTGATGATGTGCTGCGGGTCGGGCACGATCGCGCCGTCGTAGAGGAAGACATTGACCCACTCCCTGGCCGCCAGCAACGCGCAGACATTGCCCTCGAGCGTGAAATACGGTTGGCGCGTCCGCTTGATGGTCTCCACCAACTCCGGGTCCGCAGCGTGAGCCAGGTTGCGGACCTGCCGACAGATGACTTGCTGCCACTCGGGCAGCGAATCGATGTAAGCGTCGACACGAGGATCGGTGTTGTTTCTCGACATCGGTGCGTTCGTCAGCTGCTACGGCTTGTTAGGCACTTACTCCGCAGGCGACTTGCTCTGCGCTAAGAATACGATCGCGACGTCGTTTGCTTGCGAACAGAGCTTCGCACCCCATTGGACGTACTTCTCGTTCATGAGGCGCCGAATCCGACTATCGGGCCGATGAACTGTTGAGGGCTGCTGCGGCGCGTATGAGCGTCTTGAAGGCACCCTCATCTATTTTGTCACCCTCATGGATGTCGATGGCGCGCCTGGTGTTTCCTTCCAGGCTGGAGTTGAAGAGCTTCGAGGGGTCCTTGAGCGAAGCGCCCTTGGCGAAGGTCAGCTTCACGACGCTCTTGTACGTCTCGCCGGTGCAGATGATTCCATCGTGAGACCAAACCGGAACGCCTCTCCACTTCCACTCCTCGACGACCTCCGGGTCAGCCTGTTTGATGAGAGCGCGGACACGGGAGAGCATCTTGCCCCTCCAGTCATCCAGCTCCTCGATCCGCGCGTCGATGAGCCGAGAGGGGGGTTCACCTTTGGTCGTTGCGCTCTTTTTCATTTTGTTCGCACCTCTGTAAGGTCCTCAGCTCACTGCTCTCTTCACGAGGGCGCCGATCCTTGCCTCGTCGGCGGCGGTCAACTCCTTCAGCGCGAAGCCCGTCGGCCACATGTGGCCTTCGTCAAGGGTCGCCTTGTCGCTGAAGCCGAGCGTTGCGTACCTCGCCTTGAACTTCTCGGCGGCTTGGAAGAAGCAGATGACGTTGCCGTCCTTGGCATACGCGGGCATTCCGTACCAGAGTTTCGGCGAGAGCCCTGGTGCGCTGGCGGTGACGATTGCATGGATCCGCTCGCCCATGGCGCGATCCGGCGCGGGCATCTCGGCGATCTTCTCGAGTACGGCGCTTTCCTCGTCCGCCTTTTCTGCGCGCGGGCGCGCGGCGGCTTTCAGCTCCTGGACGCGCTCCCGCATCGCTGCTCGCTCCTCGTCCGTGAATCCCGCGGACGCCTTGCCAGTCGCGGTAGTGCTCTTGGCGGATTTCTGCGTGCCCTTCTTCGCTGCTTTCTTGTCAGCCATGGCGTGAGTGAGTGAGATGCAAGCTTGAAGTCCGATCTCCCCGACGCGCACATCACCGGGAAGACTCGATGAGTTCGATACGATTCCCGAAAGGGTCGTGAACGTGGACTCTGCGACGTCCATCAAGCGGATCATCTTCAGCAACTGTTACGCCTGCATCGCCAAGTTGCGCAACCAATGCATCGAGCTCTGCGACCAGCAACGCTGAGTGCGCCTTTCGCGCGGGCCAGAACTCCTGCTCCACGCCGAGATGCACCTTTAGGCGGTTCGCCCCGAACCACACACCGTCCGGAAAACGTTGGGCATCAAAGTCAGAAGTTCCGTTCGCCGCATGCTGTAGTCAGGTGGTGTTTCGCGACTCGCCGCGATCCGCTCGCACCTCGTAACGAAGGTCTACCATTCCGCTCTTGTAGGCTTTGACCTCCGCGAGATGGAGGGCGAAGTCTCCGTCGAGCCTGTCGAAGAATGGAATCCCATCACCAATCAAGATCGGCAGGATCGAATAACGAACTTCGTCGGCCAGTCCACGACGGAGGCATTCGCCGGAGACCACGCCGCCTCCAACAAACCAGATGGTGCGGAACCTGGGCCGGAGGTGCCCATTCACGAACTGCGCGAGGTCGCCCGAGTGGAACTCGACTGTGTCCCGGATCCGCGGTAGGTCGCGACTGGTGAGGACGAAGGTGGGTTTGTCCCCGTACGACCACCCGAATCCCTGGGCTTCGAAACGAAGCGCGGTCTCATAGGTTCGCGATCCCATCACGTAGCAGTCGATCGTCTTCAGGAATGCCTCGACGAATCCTGGGGCCATGGTGTCCCCGCCTGCGAACTCGTCCGAGGTCTCGAGCCAGTCGACGCGTCCGTCCCTTCGAGCGATGAAGCCATCGAGGCTCGCCGCCATGTGGATCGTTACGCGAGAATCAGGATTTGACATGGTCTCGTCTCGACGTCGAGTGCGACGGCCGGCAACGCGGCGCCGCCGGGATCTTTGCCGAGGGGCGACGCATCAAATTGCGCTCCGTCGATCGGCAGGCCGTCAGCAACTACGAGTTTTCACTCAGGTGCGCTTCAGGCCATCTCGCCAGGCCATTACCTCGAGCTCGCCGCGGACGGCTTCCTCGACCGTGATGACGGGTCGCGCCTCGAATACAAAAGAAGGAAGCATCGAACAAAACTTGTGAATGGTCACGGGATCGTCGCACTCCACCAGCATATGCCCACCCCACTCGCCAACTCGTATCACGAAGAATTCGATCTTGAAATTGGCGGGCGCCTTCCATTGACCGAATACCTCGAGGATTCGCTTTTGCGCATTCTCGTACTCGAGGGGAGAACCCTGTGGGCGTTCGAACCAGGTGAGGACGTACTTCATTCGGATCTCCTTATTTGATCGGTCCTCGGAACCATCTTTGTGTGGACGGCCTAACGCGACGCTTCAAAAGAAGCGGCATCCGACAACATGCGACGAACGAGCGCGGCGAGCAATTGGCGGCATCGAACTGCGCCTGGCTGCCTCAATGGACGTGGAGGGAGCCGTGTTCGCAGTCTACCACGTCACCTCGAAACGAAATTCGCTGCTACTCACGCGTCAAAGATCGGTCGCGCTCATTCCTGATGCGGACTCGAGGCGGGCTGCACGGCGAGAGCGAAACTTCGTCCACAGGCCGCGGGCCGACAGGATCATCGTGACCCATCCCGTCGTGCTGAGCGCAAACAGCGTCCACGTGAAGAAGAAGCCGCCGGAATTGCGGACCACGAATCCCCTGGAGTGGACGACGATCATGCCCGCCCCGACCAGCCCACCGAACAGCATGATGACGTACCCCCAAACCCGGTCGGAAAGCATGAGGGTTCCGTACAGCCAGAGGGCAAAGACGACGACCGGAATAGGGTAAAGAACCGACCCCTCGGCCTGCCGAATGACGTCGTGCGTCATGTGAAAGGTCATGAAGAGAAGCGTGAGCA
>DATHJR010000044.1:0-6325 GCA_035286525.1 Gemmatimonadaceae bacterium
AGCGATTCGCAACCTCTTGCATGTCGCTCGCAGTCACGCGGCGGATCCGCGCGTCGTGCTCGTCGATCTCGCTCAATCCGCGCCCGAACAGCCAGGCGTCGATCAGCTCCCCGAGCAGCGCGCCGCCGCTCTGCGACCGGATGGCGTGCGTGCCGATGGCGTACTCCTTCGCCTGCGCGAGCTCCGCGCTCGTCACCGGCGCCTCGCGCAGCTTCGCAAACTCGGCGAGCAAGCCCGCGCGCGCGACCTCCTCCTTCTCCGGACCCGTCGCGATGTACGAGATGAACATCCCCGCGTTCCGCCATTCGGCGGTGAAGGCGCTCACCGTGTACGCAAGCGATTGACGGTCGCGCAGCTGATCGAAGAAGCGTCCCCCGAGCCCGCTCGCCACGCCGGCGAGCAGCTCCGCGGCGATGCGCGCATCGTCGCCGCGGGCCGGCGACGGGAACGCGAGCGCGAGCGCGCTCTGCGCCTTGTCGCGCGACTCGACGGTGATCGCGGGCGCGGCCGGCCACTCGGGATTTGAGAGCGGCGCCACCTCGCGCCACTGCAGCTCACCGAATCGCGCGGCGGCGATCCCGGCGATCTCGTCGGGCTCGACATCGCCGACGATCGCGATCACGCTCGAGCCCTCGAGCACACGCGCGCGATGCCATTCGCGCACCTCGCTCGCGTCGATCGACACGAGCGATTCCTCGGTTCCCGACGCCGGCACGCCGTACGGATGTCGCGGAAAAGCCGACGCCTTGAGAAGCCGGAGCGGATACCGGTACATGTCATCGCGCAGCATCTCGAGATCGGCGATCGCGAGCGCGCGCTCCGTCTCGAGAGCTGCCGGCTCGAACGTCGGGTGCTGCACGACATCGGCGAGCAGCTCGAGCGCCGCGTCGGCATGCCGCACGGGCACCGAGATCGCCCAGCTGAAGCTCTCCGCGCCGGTGCCCCCACTCACAGATCCGCCAAGCAGCTCGCCATCCTCGGCGATCTGCGCCGCGGACCGCGTGCGCGTTCCCTTCACGGACGTGCGCGTGAGCAGAGACGTCAGTCCCGCACGCGACGCCGGCTCCTCCGTCGCACCACCGGCGACGTGCACGCCCAGCTGCAGGAGCGGCGCACCCGGGCGCCGCATGACGAGGATGGGGACGTTCGACGTCGTGCGATAGACGCGCACTCGCCCCTCCTCGAGCTCGAGCCGCGCCCGGCCAACCGCCGCGGGTGCGATAGGCGATGGCGCGGGCACCGGAGCGAGCGGCGTCGCACCCGCGTCATTCAGGAGCGCGCGCATCGCCGGCGCGTCAGTCGCGATTGCCTGCGCATCGCGCGGCCGGTACACGATCACGCCCGCGGCTTCTTCCGTGAGGTGACGACGCACGGCATCGCTCACCTCATCCGCCGTCGCGGTCATCAGGCGAGCGAGCTCGCGCTCGCCCATCTGCCAATCGCCGAGCGCCTCCCACTCGGCGAGGAAGTTCGCCTGCCCCTCCATCGTCTCGAGACGCCGGATGAAGCGCGCCTCGAACAGCTGCCGCGCGCGATTGAGCTCTTCGCTCGTGAAGCCATTCGCGCGTACGTCGGCGAGCTGCGCCCACACGTTTCGCGCGGCGCCCAGGGTATGCTCCGGCGGCCCCTCCGCGTGAATCACGAACACCCCGAGCTCGGTTGGCGTGTAGTCGTACGCCGAAACCGAGGTCGCCAGCTTCCGCTCGCGCACCGCGCGATAGAGCCGCGACCCGCGGCCGCTGCCGAGCATTGTTCCCGCGAGCTCGAGCAGCGGCGTATCCGGATGCAGCGTGCCCGGAGTGCGCCAGCCGAAGGAGAGCTGCGTCTGCGTGATGTCGCCCTCGAGCTCGCGATAGCGAAACTCCGTGTGCGAGGGCTCGCGCGGACCTGGGTTCGGAAGCACCGCCACATCGGCGAGAGGTCCGTACAGTTTCTCCACCGTGCGCTCGGCGTCGTCCAGGTCTATCGCGCCGACGATGCTCAGTATCGTCGATCGCGGCCGATAGAAATTCCGGTAGAAGCGCACGAGATCATCGCGCGTCAGCTGTCGAAGTCCCGGCTCGCGACCGATGCGCCAGCGCCGCACGCGATGCACGTCGTGCAGCAGCTCGAACAGCGTCTCGCTGGCGACGGCTTGCGGGTTGTCCGCCTTCCGCTTCGCCTCCTGGATGATCACCTCGAGCTCCTTCGCGAGCTCCTGCGCATCGATCACCGAATCGGCGTACGCGTCGCGCTGGATGTCGAGTCCGCGCGCGAAGCTCGCAGCGGGAAGAACCGTGTAGTAGCTCGTGTGATCGTAGATGGTGCCGGCGTTCAGATATCCGCCCGCCGCCTTCGTCTCCTTCGAGATGGCACCGACGGGACGCGCCATCGTTCCCTTGAAGAACATGTGCTCGAGCACGTGCGCGATGCCGACGACGTCGTCGCTCTCATCGAAGTAGCCGGCCTTCACGTAGGTAACGATCGCAACCACCGGCGCGGTGTCGTCGCGCCGCAGGAGCACGGTGAGCCCGTTGGCGAGGACGACGCGGCGAACCGATGCGGGATCGAGAAGGGCTCCGGATGCACGCGCGGCGCCCACTGCTGGCGGCGCCGCGCGATTACCCGTTGCGTTCAACGAACGATTCGAAGCAGCCCCGCATTTGCGCTGCCGCGAATGAAGCTTTCGGCGTCGCCCGTCGGAATCTTCACGCCCGTGAGCGAGTATCCGCGGCGGGCCTCATTCGACATGTACTCCTGAAGCGAGCGGCCGGCAAGATGACGGCTCGCGTCGCGCATCTCTCGCACGATGTGCTCCCAGCTTCCCATGTACTCGGCGCCGTCCGTCATGCGAATGCTGTGCTCTACCGCGTCTTGGCTCCTGCGCTGGACCAGATCGGAGAGCAGCGCGCCGAACAGCTCGAGCTGCCCCTTGTCGCGTGCCTCCTCCTGCTCGAGCACGCGCTGCTCGACGTCCGCCAGCATCTCATCGATGTCGTCGGGCTCGCCCGAAAGCGCGCCGAGCCGGGCTTCCCATGGGCGCAGCTCGCCATCGCCGTCCTTCAGCTTGTAGATCGACTTCTTGAGCTCGATGAAGCGCCAGATTCCGAGCTCGTCCCAGTGATCGTCCGGCGTCGTCTGGTCGAGCTGGTTCAGCGCCGGCTCGTACTCGCCGCGATCGTAGAGGATGTTGGCGAGATAGATACGCGCCTCCGTGTGCTCCTCGTCGAGCTGAAGCGCGCGGCGCAGGTGCATGAGGGCCGCATCGTCGTTCCCGAGGCGGTGATTCACGTAGCCCAGGCAGGCAGACGCTTCGGGAAGATCCTTCGACTCGCGCGCTGCGACCTCGAAGAACTCGCGCGCCTCATCCATCATCTCCTCGCGAAAGAGCGCGCGTCCGACCTGGAGGACGAGATCGAGATCATCGTCGTAGCCGAGGTCGAGAATCTTTCGGAAGGTTTTCATCGCCTCGTCGCGCAGTCCGAACTTGAGCAGCGTCTCGCCAAGGCCCGCGAGCGCCTCCTCGTGCAGCGCGTCGAGCACGAGCGCGAGATCGAAGCTCCTTCGCGCCCATGCGTATTCTTCGCGCGCGAGTCGCGCGAATCCGGCTCCGATGTGCAGCTCGACGGACTCGGGGTAGAGGTTCAAACCCTCCCGCAGAACGTCCAGTGCCGCATCGTACTGCCCCTCGTTGTAGAGCTCGTGCGCCCGCTCGTCGTACTCCTCGGAACTCAAGAAGGGCGTGGCCATGGGGCGAGCATCCTCCGACGTCGAAAGGTCTTGCCTATTTTAGTAGCTCGTTACCGCGAATATCAATGGCATAACTACGGGGGCATAACTACGAGTTCATTTAGTTCGCGCAAGAGCCACAGCGATGGAGGCCGCGAGCGCCGCGTTCTGTTCCAGCAGAGCCAGATTCACCTCGCGTGCTCGTCCCGATGTCGCCCTGTCGACATGTTCGAGAAGAAATGGTGTGACCGCCGACCCCTGTATACCCGCGCGAGTGCTCTCGCGCACCCCCTCTACCACTGCACGCTCGACGACCGATGCTGGCAACGCGAACGGCGCCGGCGGCGGCTGCACCACGAGCAGTGCGGAGCGTCTGCCGAGCGCGCGCTGCGCCCTGTAAACAGCGACAATCTCGGATACGTCCTCGGCCCTCGAAACGGCGATACCACTCTCCGCGCCATAGAATGCAGGAAGCTCGCCTGTGCGATAGCCGAGCACCAAAACGCCCAGCGTGTCGAGGCGCTCGGCGGTCGCGCGCAGATCGAGGATCGCCTTTGCGCCTGAGCACACTACGATGATGGGCGTTCGCGCAAGCTCGGCGAGATCTGCCGACTCGTCGTACGGGGGCGCGCGGTGCACGCCTCCAATGCCGCCGGTGGCGAGCACGTGAATCCCGGCCAGCCTCGCGAGCGCGATCGCGGCGGCGACCGTCGTCGCGCCGTCGGTGCCGCGAGCCACTGCGAGCGCGAGATCGCGCGCGGAGACCTTCCCAATGCCATCGCGCGCCAGGAAGCGATCGAGCTCCTCCTCGGTGAGCCCCGCCGCGGGAATGCCTCGCACGACCGCCGTGATCGCGGCCAGCGCGCCGCGCGACTCGACGGCGCCGACCATCGAGAGCGCCGCGGTGCGGTTGGCTGGTATCGGGAGCCCCTGCGCAAACACGGAGCTCTCCAGCGCGACCACCGCTCGCCCTTCCGCGAGCGCCGACGCGACCGCCGGCAGCGTCCGTACGACGCCGGTCATGCCGCCACTACAGGACCGGCTTCAGCGATTTCTCGCGAGCGGCCTTGAACTCCGCATTCGCGTTCCACGATGGCGTGACGGGCGAGTTCGCGAGCGTGCGAGCGAACTTCAGCACGATGTTCGAGATCTGCGCCGTGCCGCTCAGGTCGAAGTCAGGACTGTAGGCATCGGCCGGCTGGTGGTAACGGTGTGCCACGTAGTCCGCATTCGCCTTCTCCCCGAAGCCCTTCGGCTTGCCCACATAGTCATCGCCCGCTCCAATCGACACCGACGGGATGCCGACCTTCGCGAATGAGAAGTGATCGGAGCGGTAGAAGTGTCCCGCTTCCGGATGCGCGTCAGGCGAGAGCCTCATCCCCTGCGGACGGATCAGGCTCGCGAGCATCGGTCCGAGCGTCGACTTGTTGTCGCCCATCACGTCGAGATCGCGCACGCGCCCGTTCACGGTCACGACATCGAGGTTGAGATCGGCGACGATGCTCGTGGTGGGCACGGTGGGATGCTCGCCGTAGAACTGGGAGCCGAGCAGCCCGGACTCCTCCGCGGTGACGAAGAGGAAGATCAGCGAGCGGCGAGTGGAGGGCATCTTCGCGGCCGCGCGCGCAATCGCGAGCACCGATGCCACGCCGGAGCCGTTGTCGACCGAGCCATTGTAGATCGAGTCGCCGTCCACGGGAACGCCGATGCCCAGGTGGTCCCAGTGCGCGCTGAGGGCCACGTACTCGTTCTTGAGCTTCGAGTCGTGCCCGCGCACGATGCCGACGACGTTCGCGCTCGAGAGGTGCTTCACGCTGTTGCGCGCCGAGAAATCGATGGTGATGCCTGTGCTCACGGGCCTGAAATCGCGCGACTCCGCGTCCTTGCGCAGCTTCGCCATGTCGAGCCCCGCCGGCTTGAGCAGCGCGGTGGCCGCGCTGTCGGTGATCCAGCCGCGCATTCCGAGTGGCGGCGCGCCGGAAGCATCGCGCGGCAGCATTCGCTGCTCGCCGCTCCACGAGCCAACCACGGTGTGCCAGGGATAGCTCGCCGATTCCGTCGTGTGCACGATGAGCACACCGGCCGCGCCGCGGCGCTCGGCCTCTTCGTACTTGTACGTCCAGCGGCCGTAGTACGTCATCGCCTTTCCGCCGAACAGCTTCGGCTCGGAAGCCGACGCCGGCGGATCGTTCACGAGGACGAGGAGAATCTTTCCCTTGAGATCCATCCCCTTGTAGTCATCCCACTTGTACTCGGGGGCGCTCGCGCCGTAGCCGACGAATACCAGCTCACCGTTCGCGCTGCTCTTCTCCACGGCGGAGCCGGCGAACACCACGACATCGTCGGGCGATCGAAGGGTCATCTTCGACTTGCCGCTGGCAGTCACCTTGATCGACGCGGGATCCGCCTTCACGACATCGATCGGCACCGTCTGAAAGTAGGAGCCGTTCACCCCGGGCTCGACACCTGCACCACGCAGCTGGTCGGCGATGTACTCTGTCGTGAGTTTGTCGGCGCGCGTGGCCGGCGCCCTTCCCTCGAGCAGATCGGACGAGAGGAAGCGGAGGTCACCGTCGATCTCGGTTGCGGTGACCGGACCGGCGGCGGGCTTGGCGGT
>DATHJR010000045.1:0-4949 GCA_035286525.1 Gemmatimonadaceae bacterium
GGAATCTTCGATGCTCGGTCGTTCCACCGCTTTCTCGAGGCCACGCCCGCATCGGACTCGGATTCGGCGGGCGTCTGGCCGCCGCAGGCGCGAACGCTTCTCCCCATTCGCACACCGGTACGACGGCAGGAGCATCCGGAGATCGCGATAGTTCCGATCGGCCGCGGCGCCGTCGCGGCGATCGCCGATCCCACCTTTCTCCGCAACGATGTGCTCCGCAAGACCGCCGGCGCCGTGCTCGCCGTGCGCATACTGGAGAGCATCGACTCCGCAGGGAAGTCGCCAATCGTGTTCGACGAATACCATCAGGGTTACGGCGCAAGCATCTCGCTGCCGGAGCTGATCGGCGACGCGATGCTCCATACGACGTGGGGACGCGCGGGGCTGCAGATCGGCTTGGCCGCGCTTCTCTACCTGCTCATGATCGGCGTTCGCCCGATTGCGCCCGTGTCTCGCGCGAGACTGGAACGGCGCTCTCCGCTCGAGCACGTCGGTGCGCTGTCGCGCGCGTACGAGGCGATTGGCGCCACCGGCCTCGCGGTGCAGCGACTCGTGCGCGGCGTGCGCCGCCGTCATCCGCTCGGCACCGCCGCCGCCTTGAGCGACGAAGGATATCTCGGACTCCTGCGAGTGCGCCTCCCCGCGCTCGCCGGCGACATCGACACATTGGAACGCGCGCTCGTGCAGAAGCCATCGGCCGAGCAACTGGTTTCGGCCGGCGAGGCGATCGACCACATTGAGAGGAACCTCATCACGTGATCACACCAGAGCAGATCACCGACGCCCTTGCGCGAGTGCGCGCGGTGGTGTCGGAGCGCGTCATTGGGCAGGAAGGCGTCATCGATGAAGCGCTCGTCGCGTTTCTGGCGCGAGGACACGCACTTCTCGAGGGAGTGCCCGGCACCGCAAAGACGCTCCTCGTTCGCGTACTCGCGGGCGCACTCAACACGCGCTTCGGGCGCATCCAGTTCACTCCCGATCTCATGCCGGCCGACATTACCGGCATCAACGTGCTCCGCGATGGCGGTCGCACGTCCGAGTTTCGCGCGGGCCCGGTGTTCACCGACATGCTCCTCGCAGACGAGATCAACCGCGCACCGGCGAAGACGCAGGCCGCGCTGCTCGAGGCAATGGGAGAACGGCAGGTCACGATCGATGGCGAGGGGCGCTCGCTCGGCGATCTCTTCACTGTGTTTGCGACACAGAATCCGGTGGAGTACGAGGGAACCTACCCGCTCCCCGAGGCGCAGCTCGACCGCTTTCTGCTCAAGATTCGCGTGACGTACCCGTCGCGCGCGTCGGAGCTCGGGATGCTCGACAACTATTCGCGCGGCTTCGACGCCGAGCGCGCGTCCGACGTGAGGCCGCCGCCGGTGCTCGATGAGGTGCAGTGCCGCGAGCTCCGCGGCGCGGTGGATGGCGTGAAGGTCGCGCCCGAAGTCCGCGAATACATCGCCGACATCGTGCGCGCGACGCGCGAGGATCCCTCGCTCACCCTCGGCGGATCGCCGCGCGCCAGCGTCGCCCTCTTCCGCACGGCACGCGCGGCTGCCCTCCTCGCTGGGCGCGACTTCGCGACGCCGGACGACGTGAAGCAGTTCGCGCTTCCCGTGCTCAGGCACCGGGTGATGGTATCGCCAGAGGCGGAGGTTGAGGGCCGGAGCAGCGACGACGTTCTCGACGCGCTTCTCACCCGAATCGTGGCGCCGAAGTGATCACCGCGCGAGCGGCGTTCGCGAGAGTCGGGCGCGCTCTCGTGAGCGTCATCCCGACGCGGCGCCTCGTGATCATCGTCGCCGTGTTGTCGCCGCTCTGGCTCCTGTCAGAGGCGGTGGCCGCATACGCGCTGGCAATCATTGCCGCGGCGATCATTCTCGATCTCCTGCTCCTGCCCGCGAAGTGGCAGCTGTCCGCGCAGCGCATCGTGCCCACGAACGTCGGGCTCGGCGACAACGAGCACGGGGAGTATCGCGTTCGCTCCACCGCACTTCGTGTGTTGCGCTTCAGGCTCTTCGATGCGCTCCCGCGTAGCATCGAGTCGCCCGACCGGCGCGGGACGATCCACGAGGTGTCGCCGGGAAGCGAGACGATCATCCCATTCACGTTCGTGGCACGCGAGAGGGGCTCGTGGGCGCTCGGACCAGTCGTGCTGCGCATCGAGGGCGCCTCGAGGCTCGTGCAGCGCAGCCTGCGCTACGAGCCCACCGACACGATGCTCGTCACACCCTCGCTCGCCGGAGTGCGTCATCTGCGACTGCTCGCGATCCAGCACCGCCTGCGCGATGCAGGGATTCGCTCGATCCGTCGCCGCGGCGAGGGAAGCAGCTTCGCCTCGTTGCGCGAATACACTGTGGGAGACGACCCGCGACACGTCGACTGGAAGGCCACGGCGCGGCGGCAGAAGCTGATGACGCGAGAGTACACCATCGAGCAGGGGCAGACGGTGATGATCGCGGTGGACGCGGGACGGATGATGACGCAGCTCGCATCCGGGGTTCCCCGCTTCGAGTACGCACTCTCGGCGGCGACCCTGCTCGCCTCGGTTGCCGTGCAGGCGGGCGATCAGGTTGGGCTGATTCTCTTCGACAACGAGCTGCGCGCGTTCGTGCCGCCCGCTCGCGGCGCGAAGGCGATGCGCGGCATCCGTCAGGCGCTGATCCCAGCGCACGCGACGATGACCGAGCCGGACTACGCGTCGGCGTTCCGGACGCTCGCCACGAGGCATCGCAAGCGATCGCTGATCGTGCTCTTCACCGATGTCATAGACCCGCGGTCGTCGCAGGCGCTCATCGCGCATACGGTGCGCGGCGCCATGCGCCACCTGCTGGTGGTCGTCGCGCTGCGCAACGACGAGCTCGTGAGCGCCGCCGTGCCCACGCAGCACAGCTCGTCGAGCGACCTGTACGCGAGTGTGGCGGCCGAGGAGCTACTGGGTGCGCGCAACGAGGCAATCGTGCGCATGCGGCGCGCGGGGGTGTCGGTGCTCGACGTATCGCCGAAGCGGCTAGCGAGTGCGGTGGTGAATCACTACCTCGAGCTCAAGGCGCGCGGCTCGGTGTAGGCGAACTCCTCGGCGGGCGCCTCCTCCTCGCTTCCCCGCCCGCGCGAGAACCAGAACGCGAGAAGAACCGCGGTGGCCGCCGCGACGCTCGCCTTCGCAACGAATGGGATGTCGGTGCGAGGAGAGATCAGTCCCTCGATCGTTCCCGCCGCGAGCAGCATCAGCGTCGAGGCCGAGATGAGGCGAATCGCGCGGCGCCCGTTGATCACGAAGGCCTCGCGCCGCGTGCGCGCCCCCGGAAGGAGAATCGCAAAGCCCAGCAGAAAGCCGCCTCCGGCCGCGATGCAGATCGCGCTCAGCTCGAGCACGCTGTGCGCGATCACGAAGTCGCGAATCTGATGGAATACGCCATGGTTCGCGTACAGCCCGAACCCCGCTCCGATGCTCACTCCATTGAACACGAGCATCATCAGGGTCGCGATGCCCGCAGTGATTCCAGCGGCGAACGCGCCGAATGTGATCTGCACGTTGTTACTTATGATCGAGCTCGCGAGAACGGGGCGCTCAAAGTCCTTGGTCGAGATGTATTCGTGCTTCCCCGTGCTGTCCCTGTGCGCGCCCGCGGTCGCGCGTTCGATCATGCCGGCCGGAAGGAGCTCGGGCGCTAGAGCCGGGTGCCGCACGAGCACTCCGTAGGTGATCGCCATCGGAACGAAGAGGAAAAATGCCGCTGCCAGAATGAACGGCGCGGAACGCCGCACCTCGCGCGGCACAGATACGGACACGAAGCGCCAGACGTCGCGCGCGGACAGTGCGCGCTGACGGTAGAGGAAGTTGTGACCCGCGCCCAGGAGCCTGCTCACGTAGAAGATCGCCTGCTCGTCTTCGCTGTCGGATGCGGTGCGAAGGCGCGCGAGATCGGTGGACACTTCACGATACAGCGATACCAGCTGGCTGACCTCCTCGGGCGACATCGAGCGCAATCCGCGATGCTGCGCGGAGGTGAGCGCCGCCGAAAAGTCGCTCCAGCGCCCGGCATTGAGCGCCACGATCGCATGCCGCTCCCGCGCGGCGCCCTTCGCACCCGGAGATGGGAGCCCTCGCGCGCGCGCATCGCTCTCGGTCTCGAACAGGCGAAGAAGCTGCGCCATCGGTGCGCTGCCGTTGTCAACGAGATGCGCGCGATAGCGCTCCGCGATCTGCGCGGCGAAGGAGCTGCGCAGCGCGGGGTCGAGCTCGGCGCGGCGCGCCACGAAGCGCCCGAGCAGCGCGAACTCCTCCTCGGTAAGTCGCGAGGTTATGGCCGCGCCGGTCGCGACGTCGGAGGTGCTGCGGACGGCGGACTTGATAAGCGCGCGCTGCTCGTGCACCACGAACGTTCCGGCGACGAAGTCTCCGAGTCGCTTGCCGGACCTGGAGATCGTCAGGCTCACGAGTCCCACGGCGTACAGAAGCCCCGGCTGCATGTCCACGAGCCGGATCAGATTGCGCGCGGCCGACGCTCCGAACGATACCGAGTACCCGCCGTCCTGCACGACGCGAATCCCCAGCATCCGCTTTCCGGGCGTCTGCCCATCCCACAGCCCTTCGAACACCACGTAGTAGCCCCAGAGCAGCGCGAAGGACACCAGAAGTCCGAGGGCCGTGGCCCATCCGCTGGATACCCTCTGCGCCGCTGATGTGTGGCGGCCGAACATCGTGCTCAATTCGGCGAGCAGGAAATAGAGGGAGAGCTCCCCCGCGACGATGATCATCAGATCGACGAGGGCGGCCGCGGTGCGAGAGCCGATGCCCGCGACGGTGTACGAAAGAATCGTCTGTTCCGGCGTCTCGATCTCGACGCGGCGCTCGAGCGACTCGCTGCTCACTGCGCTGACAAATCGGAGATGAGCAGCGTCATGAACGCAACGCCACGCGCATAGTCTTGAATGCCAATCCGCTCGTTCGT
>DATHJR010000046.1:0-5416 GCA_035286525.1 Gemmatimonadaceae bacterium
AACTCGTACTGCGCGCGATTGGTGTCCTGATACCCATCGACCAGAAGAAAGCGGAAACGCTCGCGATAGGCGGCCACGCGATCGGGATTCTGCTGCAGCACCCGCACGGGGAGCACGAGGAGGTCGTCGAAGTCCACGGCGTTCGATTCGCGCAGCGTGCGGTCGAGCTGATCGTACACGAGCGACGCCGCCTTGCTCAGCGGGTCCATCGCGAGCTTGGCGTATTCCTCCGGCGTCACGAGCGCGTTCTTGGCCCCGGAGATCGCGCCGCGGAGCGCCTTCGCCGTCCACTGCTTGGGCGAGATCTTGAGCCGCTCCATGATCCGCCGCACCGCGGCGAGCGAATCGTCCTCGTCGTAGATCGTGAAGCTCGATGTGCGCCCCACGAGATGCGCCTCGCGCCGCAGCATGCGCGCGCCGATCGCGTGGAAGGTGCCGACCCACATCCCGGCCGGCGTCTCACCCACGAGGCGCGCGATGCGCTCCTTCATCTCGCCCGCGGCCTTGTTCGTGAAGGTGACGGCGAGAATGTGCGACGGGTCGACGCCGTGATGCTCGATCAGTCGCGCGATGCGCGTCGTCAGCACGCGCGTTTTTCCCGAGCCGGCGCCGGCCAGCACCAGGATCGGACCCTCGAAGTGAAGCACGGCCTCGCGTTGCGCCGGGTTCAGCTTCGCCAGTGCATCCGTCGAAACATCGGTGCTCGGGAGGCTGCTCATCCCTGAAGTATAATGTCGAAGGTCGCGCCTTTCTCCGACGGAGCGAGAACGAGACGACCACGATGATTCTCCTCGGCGATGCGCTTCGCGAGCGAGAGTCCGATGCCCCACCCCGACTCCTTCGTGGAGAATCCCGGCTCGAAGATGCGCGCGCGCATGTCGCGCGGGATTCCCGGACCGTCGTCCGCGACGCGGAGCCGCACGCGATCGGGATCGAGCCGCTTCGTCGTGATGTACATGCGTCCGCCGCGCCCGGCCAAGGCGTCGAGCCCGTTCTTCACCAGCACCTCGAGCGCCCACTCGAGCAGCACTTCATCGCCCTGGATCGTGATCGGCTCGTTCCCTCCCGAGGCGACGATTGTTACCCGGTGCGCGAGCGTCGGCACGCGCGCCTGAAAGTAGTTGCCCACGCGCACGACCAGCGCGCCGAGGTCGACCACCTCGCGGCGGGGCGGCCGGCCGATGCGCTCGAAGCGGTGCGACACGCGCTGGAGTCGCTCGAGATCGGCCTCCATGTGCGCGAGGGCCGACGACGAGACGGAGCCGTCGCTCTGCTCGCGCAGGAGCTCGATCCATCCACTCAGGCTGGACAGCGGCGTCGCGAGCTGATGCGCGGACTCGCGCGCCATTCCCGCCCACACGCGCTCGCGGTCGGCGCGATTGCGCGTGCGCAACGTGTACAGCCCCGCCAGAAACACGAACGCCAGCAGCGACGCGAGGACGACCGGAATGACGCGCAGGCTCGTGATCAGCTGGCTGTCGCCGAAGTGCACCATCCCGATGTTACGCTCCACCACGGGCGGGTTGAGCCGATCGAGGTACGGGATGTACTCGCGCACCTTTGGATCGCCGATCTCGGCCTTGAACGGCAGATTCGAGACCGCAGTTGGCGTGCCCTTGCTGTCGGTCACGATCACGGGCACGCCGAGCGCATCGATGCTGCGGGCGAGATCGAGGAGCGCATCGTTGCTCGCGTCGGGACGCGGATCCGCAAGCGCGCGAAAAACGCGCGCGTACATCTGTCCCGAGCGCCCGGCGTCGCGTCGCAGCTCGAGCACGACGTTGCGCGAGAAGAGGATGTACGCGCCGAGCAGGAGCGCGAGAAGTATCCCGAGGATGATGACCGGCGCGCGTCCGCGCATCGGCTATGTGAGGAGATCGCCGCCGAAATACGGGCGGAGCGCGTCCGGTATCGTGACGGTGCCATCCGGGCGCTGATAGTGCTCGAGGATGGCGATGATCGTGCGCGGAAAGGCGAGCGCCGAGCCGTTGAGGGTGTGCACGAATCGCGGCTTCTCGCCCGGGGCGGGACGATAGCGGATGTTCGCACGGCGCGCCTGGAAGTCCCCGAACGAGCTGCACGACGACACCTCCAGCCACTTCCCGACCCCGGGCGCCCACACCTCGAGATCGTACGTCTTGGCCGCCGCGAAGCCCGTGTCACCCGCGGCGAGCAGCAGCACCCGATACGGAAGTCCGAGCAGCTGCAGCACCCGCTCCGCGTGCGACGTCAGCGTCTCCAGCTCCTGCACGGAGCGCTCGGGTGTCGTGAAGCGGACGAGCTCCACCTTGTCGAACTGGTGTACGCGGATGAGACCGCGCGTGTCCTTGCCCGCCGCGCCGGCCTCGCGCCGGAAGCACGGCGAGTACGCGGTCAGCGCGCGCGGCAGGGTGCTCGCCTCGACGATCTCGCCGCGCAGCAGATTCGTGAGAGGAACCTCCGCGGTGGGGATGAGGAAGAGATCATCGTCGGTGCGATAGGCATCGTCTTCGAACTTCGGCAGCTGACCGGTGCCCGTCATCGTCTCGCGCGTGACGAGATAGGGCACCGTGGTTTCCTGGTACCCGTGCTCGCGCGTGTGCAGATCGAGCATGCACGCCGTGAGCGCGCGAACCAGGCGCGCACCGTCGCCCTTGAGCACGACGAATCCCGATCCGGCAATCTTCGCCCCCGCGGCGAGATCGAGAATGCCGAGCTGTTCGCCGATCTCCCAGTGCGGGCGCACGCCGTCCGACGCGCGAGGCTCGCCCCACGAGCGTACGACGCGGTTGCTCTCCTCGCCACCATCGGGGAGGTCCGCAAGAGGCACGTTCGGAAGCTGCATGAGGATGTCGGTCAGCTCGCCTTCCACGGCGGTGAGCTCGAGCTCCAGCGCGGAGATATCGTCGCCGAGCGCGCGCGTCTGCGCGATCAACTCGTCCGCATTCTCCTTTGCCTTCTTGCGCCTCGCGACTTCCTGCGTCGCCGCGTTTCGAGCTGCCTTTCGTTCGTCGGCGCGCTGAATCAGCGATCGCCGATCCCGATCGAGGGACTCGGCGCGATCGATGCGCGGAGCCAGCGCATCGAGCTCAAGCCGGCGGCGCATCCCGTCACGCAGCGACTCCAGGTTGTCGCGCAGCATCCGCAGGTCGTGCACCGTCAGGACTTCGGAATGCCGTCTGCGAACGAGAGGAAGCCGCAATTCGGATCGTTGCGCAGACGATACCAGATCGTGCGCGGCACGTGCGGCGGTGCGGCCTCATCGTAGAAGATGCTGTCGATGACGACCTTCGCGTAGATGAATGTGCGTGCCGGGACGGTCTGGGTGGCGCACTGCACCGACGTCGACTGGACGAGCAGCACGTCGCCGGTCTTGATGAACACCGGGAGCGTATCGTTGTAGCCGGACGTGGGGGCCTGCGTGATCGCACCGAACGGCTGCGTTGCGAGCTGGAGCCCGGCCGTGAGCGCAGCGCCGATGGCGTGCGGAGGAAACGCAAACGCCGAGTCGTTCCGAATGTCGAAGACGACGTCGTAGTTTTCGCCGGGGGTGGTAATCACCGCCCGCGGAAAGGTGATGTTGATCGCCGTGGGCGCGCTCTCCGGCGCACCGGTAAGGGCGTACACGGCGGCCGTGTCGTCGATCGTCGCGAGCGTTGCCGTGGTCGCCAACGGATCCGCGCAGGCAACGGCAGCGGCGCCGGCGCCAGCGATGAGCACCAAAAATCTGACCTTCATGTGCCTGCGTGCCGTTGAGGGGTAAATCGCGTGCCGAAGAGGAAAGGATAGGGCGCAGCCACAGTGAGTTCAAGCTGTTATCCTCGCTTGACTTCGACGGCGCGCGGCCAGTAGTTTCGCACGATCCACCTGGAGCGTGCATGGCCACCATTCGAGATCTCGTGGGCGCCCTTCGCCAGCGCGAAGGCGTCGATGCGGCCGTCGTGCTCGGCCGCGACGGACTGCTCATCGACAGCCAGACCACCGGGTCGGTGAACGCGGAGAGCGTGGCGGCGTTGGTCCCGTCGATCATCGCCGCTGCGGAGGAATTCGGCGCGACGGATTCGCGCGGCGCGCTGACCACCGCCATTCTCGAGTACGAACAGGGGATCGCCATCGTTGCCCTGCTCTCGACCGACGCGCTCCTGCTCGTGCTCGCGCAACCGTCCGCGAACGTCGGGCGCCTGCTGTTCGAGCTGCGCCGCAATCGCGAGAACATTTCGTCGCTCGTTTGAGCATGCTCGAGCAGCAGCGGATACACGTGCTGGTGGCTGATGACGAGCCGCACATCGGACGAATCATCAAGATGAAGCTCGAGCAGGGCCCGTTCGCGGTGACGCTCGCCTATGACGGCCGCGAGGCGATGGAGCAGATGGAGGCCGATCCCGACATCGCGCTCGTGCTGCTCGACGTCATGATGCCGTACATGAGCGGCCTCGACGTGCTGGCGAAGTTGCGCGAGGCCCCGCGGTGGCGCACCGTACCGTGCATCGTCCTCACCGCCGCCGGCCAGGAGATGCATCACAGGCAGGCGATGGCACTCGGCGCGAATGAATTTCTGACGAAGCCGTTCAGTCCGAAGAAGCTGTATGCGCGTGCTGCGGAGCTGACCGGCGTGCCGTCCGAGGAGCTGGGAGCGACGGAGCGTTGAGCCGCTGGGCGGTGATCCTCGCCGGGGGCGTCGGGTCGCGCTTCTGGCCTCTCAGCACTCCGAAGCGTCCGAAACAGCTGCTGCCGCTCATCACGGACGCGCCGCTCCTGGCGGACACCGTATCGCGGCTGGCGGAGCTCGCTCCCGCGGAGCGCACGCTCGTGGTGACGAACGCCTCGCTCGCGGCCGCCGTGCGCGCGCTCCTGCCGCAGCTTCCCGCGGACAACGTGATCGCTGAGCCGCGCTCCGCCGGCACCGGGCCGGCGCTCGCGTGGGCAGCCGCTGCGATCGCGCGGCGCGGCCATGCCGGCGACGTCATGCTCTGCGTGCACGCGGACTGGGCGATCGGCGATGACACCGAGTTCCGCGCGACGCTCGCGCGCGCCGCGACGGTGGCCGAGCGTGAACAAAGTCTTGTGACCGTCGGCATCGTGCCGACGCGCCCCGATCCCGGATTCGGGTACATCGAGCCGGGCGATCGCGTGACGACTGCCGGCGTAGAGGGAGCGCGCCGCGTCGTGCGCTTCGCGGAGAAGCCGAACCGCGAGACCGCCGCGCGCATGGTCGCGAATGGATTTCTCTGGAATTCCGGCATCTTCGTGTGGCGCGCCTCTGATTTTCTCGCGGAAGTGCGCGCGTGGTCGCCCGAGATTGCACCGTCCTTGCCGCTGGCCGAATCCGAAGACATCGCCCGCTTCTTCTCGAGCGTGAAGCCGATCTCGGTGGACGAGGGGGTGCTCGAGCGGAGCTCGCGAATGCTCGTGATCCCCGGCGACTTTGGATGGGACG
>DATHJR010000047.1:0-4670 GCA_035286525.1 Gemmatimonadaceae bacterium
CGCACGACGGCGATGATGCCCTCGCCTACCATTCCTTCGAGGCCGGCGCGTGGGAGCCGGCGCGGCGCTACGCACTGCGCGCCGCCGCGCGCGCGTTGAGCCTCGGCGCCCCGCGCGAGGCGCTGCAGCACTTCGATCGCGCCGTCACCGCCACGGAGAACGCCGGACAGCGGCTCGACCCCGCGCTACTCACGGGGCGCGGACGAGCCCACGAGACGCTGGGATCGTTCTCGCACGCGAACGATGACTTCGCGTCGGCGCTCATCGCGGCCCGCGAA
This sequence comes from Gemmatimonadaceae bacterium, assembly GCA_035286525.1. Classification (GTDB taxonomy): domain Bacteria; phylum Gemmatimonadota; class Gemmatimonadetes; order Gemmatimonadales; family Gemmatimonadaceae; genus FEN-1250. Next base: position 279 of record DATHJR010000047.1, read on the forward strand.
TGCAAGGATCGTCGCGCCGAGTGGGTGGCACTACACGCGCTTGGAATGCTGTGGGCCGCGCGCGACTACGAGCGCGCCGGGGGCTATCGCCTCGATGCGCTGTTCGTCGCACGAACGATCGACGATTCCGCGCTCATGGCCCGCAGTCTGAACAGGATCGGCAATTGGTTCGTCAACCGCGAAGACCCGCACTCGGGGATCCCTCATCACGATGAGGCACTCGCAATCTTCGACGCGGCCGGCGATCAGCGCGGCGTGGCCGAGACAGTCGACCTCCTCGCCATGACGCATCACGTTGCCGGCGCGCAGGACACCGCCGTCGCACTGTACGAGCGTTCCATCGATCTCTTTTCCGCACTCGACGATCGTCGTGCCCTGGCAACCGCGCTCGCGGTGCTGCCGGCGTGCGGTCCAAGCCACCATGCGTCGGCCGGCGCTGTGCGCACCAGTGTGCATACCGCCGAGCTGCTCGAGAGCGAGCGCGCGGTGCGGCTCGCCAGCGAGATCGGCTGGCGCGCAGGTGAGGCGTTTGCGCGCTACCTGCTCGCCGATTGCCTGGCCTGGCGGGGGCAGTATGCGCGCGCGCTTCGTCACGCCCGCGAGTCGTTGGTCATCGCGCGGGAGATAGAGCATCTCGAATGGCAGTGCGGCGCTCGTCGCGTGCTCGGTGTGATCGCCCTCGAGCTGTTCGATTTGCCCACCGCGCTCGCGCAGCTGACGGCGGCGCACGACATCGCGCGACGGCTCGGATCCGCAACCTGGATTCGCTGGACCGGCGCACCGTTGGCGATCGCGTTCGCGCGCGCTTCGCGATCGGCCAAAGCCGCGGATGTGCTAGCCGATGTCGACAAGCGGGTCCCCATCCCCGACGGTGGCGGTGCCGCGCACGTGCAGTCGCGCACTCTCGGCGAACGATTCCTGGAGATCGCCCGTGCCGAGATGTTGATGTCGATGGGCGCCCCGGCCGACGTGCTCGAGACGATCACCGATGCGGACGAGCCGGGTGTACCTCGCGTGGCGCTTCTACGCGGACAAGCGCTGACAATGCTAGGGCGATGGGACGACGCGATGGCATCGTTGAAGACTGCACGCCGCGACGCGCGCGAGCAGGACGCGCGCCCGCTTGTCTGGCGCATCGACGCCGCCGAGGCCGTCGTGCATCTCGGCCGGCGCCGGCGCCTCGAGGCGCGCCGCTCGCTCGACGCCGCTCGCGCGACCGCCCGCGAGATCGAGGCCGAACTCGATGATGCGACGCTCGCGGCGGCCTTTCGGACGGGTGTCGACCGGCTGGCGCCAGCGCCGCCTGAGCGCACGCCGGCCCTCGCGGCCAAGGCCGCCCACGGCGGACTCACCCGCCGCGAGCGGGACACCGCGGCGCTCGTCGCCCAGGGGAAGCCGAATCGCGCCATCGCGCGCCAGCTCGGAATCGGCGAGCGTACCGTGGAGGGCTACGTCGCCTCGGCGCTGGCGAAGCTCAGCTTCGGGTCGCGCACACAACTCGCGGTTTGGGCGGCCGAGCACGGACTCGCGCGCACGGACGCCGAAACGGAGCCGCCACGCAGCTGAATCCTCGTGCTCACCGTACACGAGGTGAAATTCCCCGTATTCGCCACGGAGTCGCGTCTTCCGTTCATCGATAAACTGCCGCTCGCGTATACCGCCGGCAAACGCCGAACGGACGCGCCGACAGTTCAATAGTGGAGACAGAGAGATGCGAATCACGACTGCAATCACGTTGCTGCTCACCCTCGCCGCGGGAGCCGCGCGCGCGCAGGCGCCTGCGGGCTCGCACGCCTCGTCGCAACCGGAGCTCAAGTGGGGCCCGGCCCCTGCGGTGTTTCCCGCGGGCGCGCAAATGGCAGTGCTCCAGGGCGATCCAAGTGGCACCGGACAGTTTACGGTTCGCCTGAAAATGCCGAGCGGCTACAGGATTCCTCCGCACACGCATCCGACGGACGAAAACGTCACGGTGATCAGCGGGATTTTCCTTGTGGGCATGGGCGACAAGTTCGACGAAAAGAACATGATGACGCTGCACGCCGGTGGATTCGTGACGGCGCCGGCGCAGGGTGCACACTTCGCCGAGGCGCAGGGACCGACGGTCGTTCAGGTCCACGCCGTCGGACCATTCGCACTGACGTACGTGAACCCTGCAGACGCGCCACACGCGAAGTGACCAACGGCCGGCGCGCTCACGCGAGCGCGCCGGTGCTTCACCTTCCCCAACTAATTCTCGTCATGACGCAACTCCACGCGCCCTCCGATCACTCCGCGTCGCGCGAGATCCTGCCTCCACCGGCCGTCACCGACCTCGCCTGGAGTGCGGAGCGCGCTCGCGCCTTCGGCAACGAGATGGTCGATCTTTGGGGCGACCTGCTCGAACGCCTTCCGTCGTTGCCGGTTGGCGGACGCGCGACTGCCGCGGACGTTCGAGCCGCGGTCACGCGCGAGGTGCCTGGCGAGCCGCTCTCGAACCAGGAGCTCATCGCGACGCTGCGGACGCTCGCCTTCGAGCACTCGACGTACACCGGTCACCCGGGATTCATGGCGTACGTCTCGGGCGCGGGAACGGTGCCCGGTGCAGCGGCGGATTTGCTCGCCGCGGCGCTCAATCAGAACGTCGGAGGCTGGAGGCTTTCGCCGGGAGCCACGGAGATCGAGCTGCACCTTGGCCGCTGGTTCGCCAGCCGGCTCGGATTGCCCGAGGGCGCTGGTGGATACGTGACGTCGGGCGGCGCGATGGCCGCGTTCGTGGCGCTGAAGGCCGCGCGCGACCGACGGTGCGGCTGGTCCATCCGCGAGCTCGGCACGCGCGCCGGCCCGCCGCTCACCATGTACGCATCCGCGCAGGTGCACGACGTCAACCCGCGCGCCGCCGACATGTTGGGACTGGGCACCGACGCCGTGCGCAAGGTGCCGTGCGACGCCGATCTCCGCATGCGCGCGAGCGCGCTGCGCGCGGCCATCGCGCGCGACATTCGCACGGGACACAAGCCGATCGCCGTCATCGCGACCGCCGGAACCGTGTCCACAGGCGCCATCGATCCGCTCGACGAGATCGCCGACGTCTGCGCTGAGCACGGCCTGTGGATGCACGTGGATGGCGCGTATGGGGGCGTCGCCGCGCTCACCGATGCGCTTCGTCCGCTCTTCCGCGGCATCGAGCGCGCGGACTCGGTCGCGCTCGATCCGCACAAGTGGCTCTACACTCCGCATTCGGGCGGCGTCATCGTCGTCCGCGACATGCAGATTCTGGCGCACGCGTTCTCGATCGACCCGAGCTACGTGCACGAGGACAAGGAGCTGACCGGCCGCGGCGCCGACATGTACGCACTCGGGCCGCAATTCTCACGGGGCTTCCACGCGCTCAAGATCTGGGTATCGCTGCTCGCGCACGGCTGGAATGCGTACGAGCGCCGCATCGCGCACGACGTCGCGCTCGCGCGCTATCTGTACGAACGCGCGGCAGATCATCCCGATCTCGAGGTTGCCGGACCAGCGCCGGAACTGTCGATCACGTGTTTTCGATACGTGCCGCACGAGCTCCGCGGCGATCCAAGCGCCGAGGCTTATCTCAACAACCTCAACGATCGACTCATGGCGGAGCTGCAGCTCGACGGACGCGTCTTTCCGTCGAACGCGATCCTCGACGGTCGCTTCGTGCTGCGCGCGTGCATCGTGAACTTCCGCACGGAGGCGGCGGACATCGACGCGCTGATCGCGAGAACGGTGGAGCTCGGCGAATCGATGCACGCACAGGGTGTGGCCCGCGAGTAGCAACGGTGCGGGCGGTCCGCGCGGGCGCTCGATTCCCACTGTCCCTCAGAACGACGCGAGTAGCGCGATGAAGCGTGGCTCCGTGCGCACCGAGCTCAAATCGGGATCGTTCTCGACCCATTCCTTGAGCCCGAAGCCGAAGTGCACTGCCTGCTCCAGACACGACAGTGCATGCTCGGTCTCGCCCAGTCGCGCGTACAAACAACCGAGGTTGTAGAGCATCCCGGAATCCTCCGGGTCGATGACCAGAGCGCGATTCGCGAACTCCAGCGCTTGTGCGCGCTCGGCAGGATTTTCGCTCTGGCACATCATCGCGCCGCCCAGCGACAGGGCGCGCGAGTCATCCGGGTTCAACTCGAGATGGCGCTCGATGAGCGCAATGGAGTGGCGCGTCATCTCGCGCGTCTCTTCCTTCCGGCCGAGCGAATCGAACGCCATCGCGTGAAAGGTTGGCGTCTGGTAATCATCGGGGCGAATCCGGCTCGCCTCATCGAACGATGCCGCCGCCGCTTCGGCCTTGCCTTGCTGGAGCAAGGAGCGCCCGAAGAAATAGTGGGCCTCGAAGAGGTTGGGATTCAGCCGAATCGCCTGACGGAATTCCTGTTCGGCCTCTTT
>DATHJR010000048.1:0-3183 GCA_035286525.1 Gemmatimonadaceae bacterium
CCGGCCGCGAACAGCGGCGCGAAAAACGGAAGCCCCTGGATGTGGTCCCAGTGCGCGTGGCTCAGCAGAATATCCGCGACGATCGGCTTCCCTCTGGCGCGATCGAGGAGCGAGCGGCCGAGATGACGGATGCCCGTCCCCGCGTCGAGTATGAGCAGTGCATCGGTGCCCGTGCGAAGCTCGACACACGGCGTGTTGCCGCCGAAATACGCGGTCGATGCGCCCGGTGATGGCACCGATCCGCGCGTTCCCCAGAAGGTGAGCGCGAGCGTCATGCGGCGCTCACGCGCTCAGACTTTCACTCGCGCCAGCGCCTCGAGCCCTTCGCGGTTGGCCACGGAGATCTGGCGGCGCTCGACGTCGATCAGCCCGCGGTCCTGAAAGTCGCGCATCGCGCGCGAGACGGTCTCGCGGCTTGCGCCGATCATCTGCGCGATCGTCTGGTGCGTGAGCCGCTTCTCGATCACGGTGCCGCCGCTCTCGCCCGCGGCATCGAGCAGCAGACGCGCGATGCGTCCGTCGACGTCGAGGAGCACGAGGCGGCCGATCTGCTCGTCCGCGCGGCGCAGGCGGCGCGACAGCTCCTGCAGGAGCGCCCACGCCACCGCGGGCGACTCGAGCACGCGTCTCCGGAAGTCGTCGCGATGCAGCACGAGGAGCGTCGCATCCTCCATCGCGATCACGTGCGCGGAGCGCGGCCGGCTGTCGATGAGCGAGAGCTCGCCGAAATGGTTGCTGACGCCGAGGATGCCGAGGATGACCTCGCGGCCGTCCTCGCCGATGAGTACGACCTTGACGCGTCCGGATCGCACGATGAAGAGCGAATCGCCGGGATCGTGCTCGAAGAGGATGACGCTCCCTTTGGGGTAGCTCCGCTCGCGAGTCACCTCGGCGAATTTGGAGAGCTCGGCGGCGTCGAGGCCGCTGAGGAGGGGCACGGTGGAGAGAAAGTCCGCTGTTTCCACGGGCACGCGGGAGAGGGGGAACGACGATGGCGGGGCGCTGCGTTCAGTCAGAAGCTACGGGTACCGCAGCCCGCTGTCAAACGCGCCAACTCTTTGTCAGCTTGTCTTTTACCCCCTCCCGGCGCTATCTTTCTAAGCTGTCCCCGACTCACCCTCAGAGCGACCGAGGCATCAAGATGAAAGCAGATATCCACCCGACGTACGCGACGGCCACCGTCAAGTGCGCCTGCGGCAATACGTTCACGACCCGATCCACGCAGTCCGAAATCCACACGGACATCTGCGGCAACTGCCACCCGTTCTATACGGGCAAGCAGAAGCTGATCGATACCGCCGGTCGCGTCGAGCGCTTCCGGCAGAAATACGGGAAGCCGGCCTGAGCATCAATGATCGGCTCGACGAGGCGCTCGCCAGATTCGAAGAGGTAGAGGGCGAGCTTTCAGCCGCTCCGAACGGGCGGGACCCGGCGCGATTCGCTGAGTTGGGGCGAGAGCACCGGCGGTTGGCGCCCGTGAAGGAGTTGGCCACGCAGCTTCGGAAGTTCGAGAGCGAGCTCGCGCAAACGCGCGAGCTCGTTGTCGTAGACGACCCGGAGATGGCCGCGGAAGCGCGCGCGGAGGAAGCGGTGCTCGTCGCCCGCATCGCCGCGCTCGAGGCCGAGCTCACGCCGCTGCTCCTTCCGCGCGATCCGCTCGACGACCGCCCCGCGATCGTCGAGATCCGCGCGGGCACCGGTGGCGACGAGGCCGCGCTCTTCGCCGCCGATCTCTATCGCATGTACACTCGCTACGCCGAGCATCGGCACTGGCGCATCGAGACCATCTCGCACTCGGACGGCACGCTCGGCGGTCTCAAGGAAGCGATCTTCAAGGTCGAGGGCGATGGAGCGTTCGGCCGGCTGCGCTGGGAGAGTGGGGTGCATCGCGTGCAGCGAGTGCCCGCGACCGAAAATCAGGGTCGCATCCACACCTCGGCGGCGACGGTTGCTGTGCTGCCGGAAGCGGAAGAGGTGGATGTAAAGATCGAGGACAAGGATCTGCGCATCGATGTCTTCCGCTCATCGGGTCCCGGTGGACAGAGCGTGAACACCACCGACTCCGCGGTGCGCATCACGCACATCCCCACGGGGATCGTGGTGAGCCAGCAGGATCAGAAGTCGCAGCTGCAGAACAAGCTGAAGGGGATGGAGGTGCTGCGCTCGCGCATTCTCGATGCGCGGCTCGCGGAGATCGAGTCGGCGCGCTCGCGCATGCGGAAGACGCAGGTGGGCACCGGCGATCGCTCGGCGAAGATTCGCACGTACAACTTCCCGCAGAACCGCGTCACCGATCATCGCATCGGCTTCACGTCGCACGAGCTCGCGCACACGCTCGATGGCGATCTCGACGAGCTGATGAACGCGCTCGCGATCGCGACGCAGGAGGAGAAGCTCGATGGTTGACGCGACTCGCAACGCCGCCGGCGCGGGGACGGTCGCCGCGCTCGTCCGCGAGATGGCGGAGCAGCTCGCGCACGCGGGAATCGCGGATGCGAAGCGCGAGGCCGGCGACATCGTGGCGGCGGTGAACGATGTGCCGCGCTTCTGGGCGCTGCTGCACGAGGACGAGGTGGTGAGCGACGAGAGCGCGGCGCGCTTCCGGCGCGCGGCGAAGCATCGGAGCTCGGGCGCGCCCTTCGCGTACGCCGTCGGACGGTCGGCGTTTCGGCATCTCACGCTGCACATCGACGAGCGGGTACTGATTCCGCGCCAGGAGACCGAGATGCTGGTGGACGAGGTGCTCGCGCGTGAGGCGACCGGCCTCGCGATCGACATCGGGACGGGCTCGGGGGCGATCGCGCTCGCGCTGGCGAGCGAGGGCCGGTTCGATCGCGTGATCGGCACCGATGTCTCGAGCGGCGCGGTCGCGGTGGCGCGGGCGAACGGCATACGACTCGCGCCCGCGCTCACGGCGCCGGTGGAGTGGCGGGAGGGATCGCTCCTCTCGCCCGTGGCAGGCGAGCGCGCGCGGGTTCTGGTGTCCAACCCGCCTTACATTTCGCTCGACGAGGCGCCCGCGCTCCCCGAGTCCGTGCGCGACTGGGAGCCTCCGTTCGCGCTCTACAGTGCGTCGGGCGGAATGGCGATTAGCGCCGGTATCATTCGCGGGGCACCGGATGTGCTCCTACCAGGTGGGCTACTGGTGATGGAACTCGATTCGCGACGTGCCTCGTTGGCGGC
>DATHJR010000049.1:0-2581 GCA_035286525.1 Gemmatimonadaceae bacterium
CTGCTGTTTCGCGGGAAGCGAACGCAGCTCGGTCTCGAGTCGTATCGGCAGGTGCTCGCGCTGGAGCCCGAGCAGCCCGTCGCCTGGAACGGCGTCGGGCTCGTGCTGGCGGAGCTCAAGAAATTCGAGGACGCGCGCAACGCGTTCGGCCGGTCGATCCACGCGCGCCCGACGTTCGCCGAGGCGCATTACAACCTCGGCTTCACGCTCTCGAATCTCGGCGATTTCGAGGGAGCGCTGCGAGCGACCAAGCGCGCGCTCGAGCTCGACCCATACTACACGCCGCAGAAGTTCGAGCTCGCAATCGACGTCGAATACGAGGATCCCGATCTGTCCATCTCGCCGGAGCTTGCCGGCAGCGAGCAGACCGCAAGCGGCGTCGAGAACTTTGCGTTCGATGCGGAGCTCCTCGACTCGCTCTTCACCCAGCTCGCGCCCGAAGCGCCTCCAGAGCCCGAAGCGCAGAAACCCGCGGTGGTCGAAGCCGTGGTGGAGCAGCACTTCGTGCTCGCGCACGACTATCTCGCCAAGGGGATGCTCGACCGCGCCGCGGTGGAGGCGAATCGCGCGCTCGTGCGCGGCGCGCCCACATCGGATGGGTTCGCGATTCTGGGCGACATCTTCATGCGCCAGGGACTCTTCGGCGAGGCGCTCGAGCGGTATCGGAGCGCGCGGCTCACGGCGCCGCTGGATCCGAAGCTGCTTGGCGGCGAAGCGCGTGCGCTGCTCGCGCTCGATCGCGTGGTCGAAGCACGGGCGACGGCCGAGACGCTGCTCGGCGTGGACGGCGGATCGGTGGAGGTGCTCCTGCTCACGGCGGAATCGCGCGCGCGCGCCGGCGACCCCGCATCCGCGCGCGAGCTGCTGCGGAGCGCGCGCCGTCTCGCTCCCGCGCGGGCCGACGTGCTCAAGGAGTTCGGCGATGTCGCGCGCGCGGCGGGCGACATCGATGGAGCGATCGCGGCATACCGAAACGCGCTCGATCTCGATCACGACTTCGCGGTGGTGCACTACGAGCTCGCGCGCCTGCTGGCCGAGCGCGGGGAGCCGGCGAAGGCGGAGGAGTCGCTGCTCGCGGCGCTCGAGGCCGTCCCGACCTACGTCGAGGCGATGCTCGCGCTCGCGAACGTGCGCCGGCGCTTCGGCCGCGTCGACGCGGCGCTGGAGCCGCTGGTCGAGCTGCTGCGCCGCGATCCGTACAACATCGACGCGCTGCTGTCGCTCAGCGAGGTGCTGCTGGAGCTGGACCGGCACAGGGACGCGGCGATCTCGATCGATCGCGTGCTCCGCTTCGACCCCCGCCACGTGGTGGCACTATTTCTCAAGGGACAGCTGCTCGCCGACCGCCATCGCTATCGCGATGCGATCGCGACGTGGCAGCGCGTGGTCGAGCTCGATCCTACCTGCGAGCACGCGCGCCAGGCGCGCCGGGAATCGCGCACCGCGGCCGATCTGCTCCGGATCTTCCGCAGCAGGCAGGAGGTCGCGTAGATGGCGATCGAGGGACCGCTTCGCGAGCTGGGCATCCACGATGTCTTCCAGCTCCTCGACCTCAGCCGCAAGACCGGCGCGTTGACGGTAACATCGGTGCTGCGGGACAATCAGGGCACGGTCTACTTCGACCGTGGCTCGGTGGTGTTCGCGGCGATCCGCAGCAATCCGCATCCGCTGGGCGAGCTGCTGCTGCGCGCCGGGAAGATCACCGAAGCCGATCTCGCGCGCGCGCGCGATGCGCAGCGTACGCTGCACTCGCGTCGCAAGCTTGGGGAGCTGCTCGTCGAGAGCGGATCGCTCACGAGCAAGGAGCTCGAGCGGCAGGTACGCTTCCAGGTGGAAGAGGTGGTGTTCGAGCTGATGTCCTGGCGCGAGGGATTCTTCTCGTTCGAGGAGCAGGAAGTCAGCGACGCGTCGGCAGAGGCGCACATTCACATCTCGACGGAATCGCTGCTGATGGAAGCCGCGCGGCGCATTGATGAGTGGTCGCGCATCGAGGGCAAGGTCGCGCACCTGGGCGTGGTTCCGGTGCTCGCGCCCGTCGCCGACGATCATCCGGGGTTCCTCGATCTTCGGCCGCGCGAATGGGAGGTGCTCGCGGAGATCGACGGCGCGCGCGACCTTCGAGCCATCGCGACACTGCTCGCCCAGAGCGAGTTCGATGTTGCGCGCGTCACCTACGGTCTGTTGTCGACCGGGATCGTGGAGCTGCGCAACGGCGTGCATCCGCCGGAGGCGCCAATCGACGTCGCGACGCCGTCATCGCCTACGACGATCGCCCCGCTGGAGGCTGCCGCGTCGGCTCTGCATTCCGGCGAGCCGCTGGTCGCGCTCGCGATCTGCGAACGCATCACGGCGGACACGCCGGAGTTGGCCGCGGGACATCTGCTCCTGGCGCGCGTGCTCAGGCGGCTCGGCCGGCAGCCGGAGGCGGCGCGTGCCGTGGCGCGCGGGCTCGAAGCCGATCCGCTCAACGCCGAGCTTCACGCGGAGAACGGCTACTGCGCGGTCGCGACAGGCGATTTCCTCGAGGCGCTGGCGTCGTGGGAACGATCGCTGAGGCTGAATCCCGGAAGCCCCGAGGCAC
>DATHJR010000050.1:0-3054 GCA_035286525.1 Gemmatimonadaceae bacterium
CTCGCGATGCCGAAGCCGCGATGCGCCCCCGCTACGCCGGCGGCCATCGTGGTCACGAGCGCGTCGTCGGCATTCAGCACCCACGTCGACGCTTCGCTCGCATTGCGGAAGAGGAGCGCCTTGTCGGCATAGTACTCCTCCGCACTCGCGTACCGGTCGAGATGATCCGGCGCCAGATTGGTGATCACACCCACCGCCGGATTCACGCTCGGCGTGTCGTGCAGCTGGAACGACGAGAGCTCGAGCGCGATCCACTCGGGGCGATCCTCGCGCAGGACGATTTCCGTGAGCGGCGTGCCGATGTTTCCGGCGTCGGCGACGCGTTTGCCGAGCGTGCGCACAAGATGGCCGATCAGGGTGGTGGTCGTGGTCTTTCCGTTCGTGCCCGTGACGGCGATGTAGCGCATGCCGTCGCGCGCGCGCAGGGCGACCTCGATCTCGCTCACGATCGGAACGCCGGCCGCACGCGCGGCGGCGAGCGGCGGGGCCTCGGGCGGCACGCCGGGACTCGCCACCACCACCGCCGCGCGTGCGATGCGGGCGAGATCGTGGCCGCCCGCACTCGCGTCGATGCCGGCGCCCGTGAGACGAGCAGCGCCCGCGACGGCGGCGGCGTCATCCCCGCCGTCCGAGGCGTACACATGCACGCCCTCGCGCGCGAGGAGCAGCGATGCCGCGATGCCGCTTCGCCCGAGCCCAATGACCGCCGCCTCCCCGGCCTTCCACTCCACCGGGATCATCGCAGCTTGAGTGTGCTCAGCGCGACGAGCGCCGACAGAATGCCGAGGATCCAGAAGCGCACGACCACCTGCGACTCCTGCCATCCCTTGAGCTCGAAGTGGTGGTGAATCGGCGCGCGCAGAAATATTCGGTGCGCCTTCGCGTAGTCGACGCCGTAGCGCGACCGCCGATACTTGAACACCGTGCGCTGGATGATCACCGAAACGGTCTCGGCCGCGAACACCGCGCCGACGAGCAGCAGGAGAAACTCCGACTTCAAGAGAATCGCGACAGCGCCGAGTGCGCCGCCGAGGGCGAGCGAGCCGGTGTCGCCCATGAAGACTTCCGCGGGATGCGTGTTGTACCAGAGAAATCCGATGAGCGAGCCCACCAGGGCGCTGCAGAAGACGGTCAGCTCTCCGGAGCCGCGGAGGTAATAGATCTGGAGATACTGGCTCGCGTCAAAGCGTCCGATGAGGTACGCGAAGATCGCGAAGGTCGCGAAGGCGATCGCCGACAGGCCCGTGGCGAGCCCGTCGAGACCATCGGTGAGATTCACGGCGTTGCTCGTGCCCGTGAGCACGAACGCCACCCAGGGCACGTACAGCCACGCGAACACTGGTACGACGAGGACGTACTTGTAGAACGGCAGCGTCGTCGACGCGCCGGGAAGATTGGAAAGTGGGGCGAGCCAGAGTGCGACTCCGAGCGCCACGCCCAGGGTGACCTGCCCGACGAGCTTGTAGCGCTCAACGAGCCCCTCGTTCTTCTTCCCCTCGCGCTGCTGCTTGAGCTTGAGGTAGTCGTCGACGAAGCCGATGCACCCCATCCAGGCCGTGGCGACGACGGCAATCCAGACGTAGCGGTTGTTGAGCCGCGTCCACAGAATTGTGGCTACGAGTCCGGCGATGAGAAAGATGATGCCTCCCATCGTCGGCGTGCTCGCCTTTTCCTGGTGGCTGTCAGGCGTTCCGGCGCGAATCACCTGACGCACCTTCATCGAGCGCAGCCGACGCACGATGGACGGACCGACGACGAACGCCATCAGCAGCCCCGTCACCGCCGCGCCGGCGGAGCGAAAGGTGATGTAGTTGAAGACGTTGAAGATGATGCAGAGTCGACAGCTGCCGACGAGAGGCGTGAAGAGGTGGTAGAGCACTAACGATTTGCCCACTCGGTGAGAGGTGGAACGAGCCGCTCGAGCTTCACGCCGCGCGATGCCTTGAGAAGGATGACGGCATCCGAGGCCAACCGGGGCTCGAGCGCCATCCAGAGCTCATCGACATCCGCCGCGACGACGACGCGCGGATCGCCCGAGCCGAGCGCGCGGAGCGCATCGCCAATCTCGCCCATTCCAGCAACGATCTCCACTGGCGACGCCAGTGCCGCACGCGCGACCTCTTCGTGCAACCGTGGCGCGTGCTCTCCGAGCTCGCGCATCGTCCCGAGCACGGCGACGCGCTGGCGCCCGGAACCGCTGCCAACGAGAACGTCGATGGCTGCGCGCATCGAGGCGGGGCTTGCGTTGTACGCGTCGTTGATGAGCGTCGCGCCCTTCATGCCGAGCGACGCCATTTCCATGCGCATCGATGGGAAGGTGGCGCTTGCGATGCCGCGCGCGGCGTCGGCCATCGAGAGGCCGAGCTCGCGCGCGACCGCCAGCGCGAGCACGGCGTTACGAAGGTTGTGCGCCCCCCGTGCAGGCGGACGCACGGTCACCCCCTCGATCTCCAGTTCGCCCAGGCCGTCGACGCCGATGCTCCATTTCGACGCATGCACGTCGCCGGCCTCGAGCCCGGCGGTGACGATGCGCGCCGCGCGACCCTTGGCCGCGAGCGCGATTTCCGGCTGCGACGCGGGAACCACAGCCACCTTCGCTCCATCGAAGAGCTCGGACTCCTCACGCATCACGCCGTCGAGGCTTCCCAACCCCTCGAGATGCTCCTCGGTCACCGACGTCATCACGACGAGATCCGCCTCGACGATGCCGCGAAGCCGCGTCATCTCGCCGGGGATGTTGATCCCCATCTCGATCACGGCCACGTCCGCTTCATCGCGCAGCGCGAGCAGCGTGAGAGGGACGCCGATCAGATTGTTCAGATTCCCCATCGTCGCGTGCACGGTGAAGCACGAGCCCAGCGCCGCGCGAAGGAGCTCCTTCGTAGTCGTCTTCCCGTTCGAGCCTCCCACGCCGACGACGGTCCCACTCCAGGCGCGACGGCGATAGCGCGCCAGGGCGCCGAGCGCGACCAGCGTATCTCGCACCGCGAACACCGGCACGCCGAGACCCGCGGTTCGCCCGGGTCGCGAGACTACGACAGCCGTCGCGCCGCG
>DATHJR010000051.1:0-2606 GCA_035286525.1 Gemmatimonadaceae bacterium
GACCGCGGGTTGTGGCCGGCCGACTTCTGCTCGATCGAGATGGCGGGCGAAAGCCCCTCGATCGCGTCGACGTCGGGCTTCTCCATCAGACCCAGGAACTGCCGCGCGTACGAGGACAGCGACTCGACGTACCGGCGCTGCCCTTCCGCGTAGATCGTGTCGAAGGCGAGGGACGACTTCCCGGATCCTGAGAGTCCGGTAATGACGGTGAGTCTGTCCCGCGGGATCGTAACGTCGATGTTTCGAAGATTGTGCTCGCGGGCGCCGCGCACAATCAGCTTTTCTTCGGGCATCCCGGTAACTTCACAGGCATCTGCGGGGATGACAAGACAGGCGTTTCGGCGATCGAGTGGGGGCGCTTGCTGAACGGCGACTGAGTCGTCTTTAGATGCGGCCACGTCCGCACTTACCCTCGACCACACGAGATGTCTCACACTGATGCCCTGGTCGTCATGACCACGGTCGCCAGCGCAGATGAGGCCGTCAGTCTCATCAAGACGCTGCTCGAACGACGCCTGATCGCCTGCGGACAGATCGTGCCCGGCGTCCGCTCCCTGTACCGCTGGAAGGGCAGGATCGCGGACGAATCCGAGGTGATCGTGTTCCTGAAGACGCGAGCCGCACGGGTCGAATCGCTCGAGGTCGCGTTCGCCGAACTTCATCCGTACAAGGTACCGGAGCTACTCGCGCTCCCGGTCACGGCCGGCCTCGCGAAGTATCTGAAGTGGATCAACTCCGAAACTTCGTTGACGCTCGCATGAGCCGCACATGACGAGCATGAAAGCGCTCGGCGCGGGGATCATCCTCCTGTGGCTCGCGGGGCTCGGAATGCTCGCGCGCCGCGAGATGTTCGTGGGCGAGCCGGAGAAAATGACGGAGGCCGCGCTGCTCGTCGTCCCGGGAACGGCGTACTACGAGGTAATGAACGGCGACGAGCGCGTAGGGTGGGCATCGTCATCGATCGACACGAGCCAGGCCGGGATCAGCATGCGCGACGTGCTCGTGATCGATCCCCCGGACTCGGGAGCACGGGACCGTCTCGCCGCGCGCGCGCGCGTGACGCTGACGCCCGGGCTGCGACTCACCGCGTTCACCTACGAGCTGGGCGGCGATCACGCACCGTACCGGGTGAACGGCAAGATCGGCCAGGACACGACGCTCAGGCTCGTCACCAGCGTCGCCAAGAGGCGTCCCGACTCGGCCAGCGTCGCGGTGCATCGCGCCGTGTTCTGGCCGACCGCCGTTCCGCTCGCGCTCGCCCTCGCAGCGCGGCCCGTGATAGGGCGCAGCTACAAGTACTCCATTTTCAATCCCGTCACCGGCACGCCCGAAGACATCCAGCTCACCGTGGGCGCCGAGTCGCTATTCGTGATTCCGGACAGCGCGAAGATGGACGTGGAGCGCAACACGTGGGTCGTCGCGCACGAGGACACGGTGCGCGGATGGCGGATCGATCCGCAGGGCACGACGATCCTCAGCGGCTGGATCGACCAGCGCGGGCGCGCAATCGAGACGGCGCCGATGGGCACGTTCACGTTGAAGCGCACGGCGTACGAGATGGCATTTCTCAACTGGACGCTCGACGCGAAGCAAAGCGCCGCCGCGAAGAAAGCGCGACATACTCCGACAATCCGTTGATCCCATGATCCAGCTCAAATCGTTGACGAAGAAATACGGCACCTTCACCGCCGTGGACGCGATCGATCTCGACGTGCCGCACGGGCAGCTGTTCGGGTTTCTCGGGCCGAACGGGGCCGGGAAGACGACGACGCTGCGGATGATCGCCGGCATTCTCAAGCCGACCGCTGGCACGGTGCACATCAACGGAATCGACGTCGCCAAGGATCCGATCGCGGCGAAGGCGGTGCTGGGCTACATCCCCGACCGCCCGTTCATCTACGAGAAGCTCACGGGCGCCGAGTTCCTTCGATTCGTCGCGGGGCTCTACGGGCAGGACGGCCCGGTGATCGAGCGCCGCATGACGGAGCTGTTGACGCTCTTCGATCTGATCGAATGGCGCGACGAGCTCGTCGAGAGCTACAGCCACGGGATGCGGCAGAAGCTCATCATCTCGAGCGCGTTTCTGCACAAGCCGAAGGTCATTGTCGTGGACGAACCGATGGTCGGGCTCGATCCGAAGGCCGCGCGCATACTGAAGGATCTCTTCCGCGAATACACGAAGCGCGGCCACACGATCATGATGTCGACACACACGCTCGAGGTCGCGGAATCGGTTTGCGATCGCGTCGCGATCATCCAGGGCGGGCGCATTCGCGCGGCCGGAACGATGGATGAGCTCTATCAAAGTGTCGGAGCAGGCGCGAAGGGTCTCGAGGAGCTGTTCCTTCGGCTCACGGGCGAGAACGCGGCGCGAGAGCTGGTAGAGGTTCTCGATGCGTGAGAGTGTCACCGGTCCGCGACGCACCAGCGCCGAGGTGACGGGACCGCAGCGACTCTCGGGGCGGCAAGCCATCGTCTCGGTGATGGAAGGCGCGACGGATCCGGCGCAGCGGGGGAAGAAGCCGAATCCGTCCTACGGCCATCTGCTGCAGCCGAAGATCTTGACGGCGGTGAGTCGCGCAGCGCGCACGGGCGAGAAGAGCCAC
>DATHJR010000052.1:0-4033 GCA_035286525.1 Gemmatimonadaceae bacterium
ATCCTATCTAGACGTTCGCGGTGTAGGGCGTCGGCGGCTGCCGACCACGGTGTTCGGACTGCTCGTGCACATCGCGGAGCACACGCAGCGGCATGTGGGCGGGATCATCGCGACCGCCAAGGTGGTCAGAGAACTGTAAGAAGGCGCGTCGGCTTGACAGCGAGGGCGATTCGCGCGAAACCGCAGCGTGCGCTCGGACGTTCACTAGTTTGTACCATCCGCACAGGGGGAAAGACATGGCTACGACGATCGCAGCAAACGCTGACACGGGGATCGCCGCCAAGGGGTACGTGCATCCCGAGGTGCTCGTGTCCACCGAATGGCTCGCGAAAAATCTCGATAATCCGAAGGTCCGCATCATCGAGAGCGATGAGGATGTGCTTCTTTACGACCTCGGCCACATCAAGAACGCGCAGAAGGTCGACTGGCATCTCGATCTGAACGACGACGTCATTCGCGATTACGTGAGTCCCGAGCTGTTCGAGAAGTTGCTCCGCGCCAAGGGCATCGACGACTCGACGACCGTCCTGTTTTACGGCGGTAAGAACAACTGGTGGGCGACGTACGCGTTCTGGGTGTTCAAGCTGTTCGGCTTCGAGAATGCGCGCGTGCTCGACGGGGGGCGCATCAAGTGGGAGGCGGAGGGACGTCCGCTCGTGACGGACGTGTCGTCGTTCCCCGCTACCAGCTACAAGGCGCCGCCGCGCAACGACGCGAAAATCCGGGCCTTCCGCGACGAGGCGCTCGCGCACTCGAAGTCGAAGAAGCCGTTGGTCGACGTCCGCTCGCCCGACGAATTCTCCGGCAAGAAGACACACATGCCGGAGTATCCGCAGGAGGGCGTGCTCCGCGGCGGTCACATCCCCGGCGCCAGGAGCGTTCCGTGGGCGCGCGCCGCGAACACCGACGGCACGTTCAAGAGCGCCGATGAGCTTCGCGCCATCTACGAGAAGGAGATCGGTCTCAAGAAGGATGATGACGTGATCGCCTATTGCCGCATCGGCGAGCGCTCGTCGCAC
This sequence comes from Gemmatimonadaceae bacterium, assembly GCA_035286525.1. Taxonomy (GTDB): domain Bacteria; phylum Gemmatimonadota; class Gemmatimonadetes; order Gemmatimonadales; family Gemmatimonadaceae; genus FEN-1250. The sequence goes on from DATHJR010000052.1 coordinate 1,020, forward strand.
AGCTGGTTCGTGCTTACGTACCTGCTCGGATATCCGAAGGTGCGAAACTACGACGGCAGCTGGACCGAGTGGGGAAACTCGGTGCGGCTCCCGATCGAGAAATGAGCGACGCCGCACCGATCGCGAGGCCGCCGCAAAGGATAGTCGCGGTGTGGAAGGGCGAGGAGTCGTTCGACACGAGCAAGCTCGGTGGCCCCGTGTCGCGCATCGACGGACATGGGATCACCGGGCAGGGTCCCGTGGATACGCTCCTCAGCGCCCTCGGCACGTGCTCGGCGATGGATGTGGTGAACATTCTGGCGAAGCAGCGAACGCCGGTGTCGTCGCTCGAGGTGGAGGTGGTCGGGACGCGCGAGAACGCGAGTCCGCGGCGGCTGAAGCATGCCCTGCTGATCTTTCGGATTTCCGGCGCTGGGATCGAGCGCGAGCAGGCGCTCAAGGCGATCGCGCTTTCGGTGACGAAGTACTGCTCGGTGCGCGATTCGCTCGATCCGAAGATTCCGGTCGAGTGGGAGCTGGAATTGAAGTGACGGAGCCTCGTGATTGATGCGGCGATAGGCCGTACTCCGCTGGTTCGACTCGAGCGAGTCGTCGAGCCTGAAATGGCGGAGGTGTGGATGAAGCTCGAAGGGAGCAACCCCGGCGGCTCGATCAAGGATCGAACGGCACTCGGCATGATCACGGACGCCGAGCAGCGAGGTGCGCTGCGACCGGGCGGGACGATCGTGGAGCCGACCTCCGGAAACACGGGCATCGGCCTGGCGCAGGTGGCGGCGACGCGCGGGTACAATCTCATCCTGTGCCTCCCGTCGCAGATGAGCGAGGAGCGCAAGCGCACGCTGATCGCGTACGGCGCGCAGCTCGTGCTCACGGACCCCGAGCGCCGGATGCTCGCGGCGATCGAGGAGGCCGAGCGCATTCGCGACAGGACGGGCGCGTGGATGCCGAATCAGTTCTCGAATCCGGCGAACCCGCGAGTGCACTACGAGTTCACAGCGCCCGAGCTGTGGGAGCAGATGGGCGGTCGCATCGACGCGTTCGTGTATGGCTCCGGAACGGGCGGCACGATCAGCGGCGTGGGCCGGTACATCAAGGAGCGTTCGCCGAAGACGGCCGTGATCACGGTCGAGCCCGCGCGGTCGCCCGTGCTGAGCGGCGGCGAGCGCGGCTCGCATCAGTTCCAGGGGATGGGTCCGGGATTCGTCCCGGACAATTTCGATCGGTCAGTGGTCGATCGCATCATCACGGCGTGGGAAGAGGATGCCTTCCCGCTGGCGCGCAGGCTGGCGCGCGAAGAGGGATTGTTCGTCGGAATGTCGAGCGGCGCGATCGCGTACGTGGCGCTCCAGATCGCGCGCGAGCTCGGACCCGGCAAGCGGGTGGCGTGCATCTCGCCGGACTCCGGCGCGAGATATCTGACGACGGCGCTGTTCGCTCCGGACTGAGGGCTCGCCCGCGCGCGCCGGACGAGCTACTGCAGCTTGGAGAGCAGCTTCAGCGTCTTGGGGTCTGCCTCGGGATACTCCGGATCCATGCGCTCGAGTGTCGAGACGATTTTCTCGAGCACGAGATAGTCGCGCGCGTGCTTGCGGTCTGCCGGAACGATGAACCAGGGCGCGTACTGCGTGCTGCACTTCCGGAAGACGTCGATGTACGCGCGCGTGTACTCATCCCACAGGTCGCGCTCCTTGAGATCGTCCGCCTGGAACTTCCAGTTCTTCGCTTCGTCGGTAAGCCGCTCGCAGAGCCGAACTCGCTGCTCCTCCTTCGAGATGTGGAGGAAGAACTTGAGGATCGTGACGCCGTTCTGCGTGAGCATGCGCTCGAAGTCATTGATCTGCTCGTAGCGCGGCTTCCAGGCCTTCTTCGGCGCGAGCTTGTGCACTCGCACGGCCAGGATGTCCTCGTAGTGCGACCGGTTGAAAATGCCGATCATCCCGCGGGCGGGAACGGCGGCGTGCACGCGCCAGAGGTAGTCGTGCGCCAGCTCGACGTGCGAAGGCGCCTTGAACGACGTGACGTCGCAACCCTGCGGATTCACCGAGCTGAACACGCGACGGATCGTGCCGTCCTTTCCCCCCGCATCGCGTGCCTGGAGCACCACGAGCAGCGACCGCTCCGACTCGGCGTAGAGCGCGTTCTGCAGCTCGTCGAGGCGCATGCGAAGCTTCTCCATCTTTTTCTCGAGCGTGTCGTCGTCGGCGTCGAGCGAGCGCGGAGGAAGCGCGGCGCGATCCCCGAGGGAGATTTTGTCGCGCGGGCGAACCGGGAGAAGCTTCATCGGCGAGCGGCTCGAGTGCGGGAGGCTGGACGCAAATCGTCACCCGCTGTTCGCGCGGCGACGACTATTGGCCGAGTCGCCGCGGCTCCCACTCCTGTTCCTTCGTTGCGGGAGGCGCAGCCGGGTCGGCATCGGGTGCGGGTGCGCGCAGATCCGCGCGGGGGCCGGCGTCATCGCCGCCGATATCGCCCATGCTCTTCTTGAACTCGCGAATGCCTTTGCCGAACGACGAGCCAATCTCGGGGATGCGCTTGGCGCCGAAGAGCAGTAGCACGACGACCGCCAGGAGCAGGATTTTTTCCGGTCCCATTCCAAACATTCGATCCTCGATAGTCGGAGATGATGCCGTTGCGATTTGCACGAATGGAATAGGGCAACGGTAATGCCGGGCTGCGGAGCCACACCCCAAAAGAGTGCCGCCCGCCGCCCAATTCTAAAGGGAAGCGGCGGACGGTGCCACGATCGCGGGCACGCCGGATCAGGCTTGGCGCGGCCACACGAAATGCGTGAACAAGGCCGCTCTGTCGGCCTAACCATGTTACAGACGAATCCTGGCACATATTCTGTATCATAGAGTATGTACAGACAGATCCGGCTAACCTTCTGCAACGTATCTACCTCGAGCGCGCACCAGACGCACCCGAACGGAGATCGCCATGGAGCGACGACACGAGATCGCGGATCTACTCAGAAGGCGCGTCAAGCTCGGACTGCACGCGGGGTCGCTCGCCAC
>DATHJR010000053.1:0-4729 GCA_035286525.1 Gemmatimonadaceae bacterium
CGAGATGCTGGACGTTCACTGCCGAGATCACGTTGATTCCGGCGTCGAGCAACTCGAGAACATCCTCCCAGCGCTTGCGATGCTTCGACCCCGGAAGGTTCGTATGCGCGAGCTCATCCACGAGCGCGACCTCCGGATGCCGCGCGATGATGGCATCGACGTCCATCTCGGACAGCGTGACGCCGCGATATTCGACGAGTTTTCGCTGAACGACCTCGAGGTCCTTCACCTGCGCCTCTGTGTCCGCGCGCGCATGCGTTTCGACGAAGCCGACGACGACATCCACGCCGCGCTGCCGCAGCTCGTGCGCCTCGGTGAGCATGCGGTACGTCTTGCCGACGCCCGCGGCGGAGCCGATGTAGACCTTGAGCTTCCCTCGCGAGCGCTGGCGTACGAGCTGGAGAAAGTCATTCTCGCTTCCGGCGGCAGGTGCATCGGAGGTCATTTGGCCACCGGTGGAGGGGACGTGATCACGGAGGTCATCCGCGTTGTCGGTCGCTAGATCGTCAGCGCGAGAGAGGTGACGACAAAGCCATCGTTCTTCGAGAACGCATCCGACGAAGAACGATCGGGAAATACGTGATCACGGGCCGTAAAGCCGCGCAACTCGGTGCGCCACAGCAGGCGCGATTGCGGAGTTACGTCGACGCCAAGCGATGCTCCCCCACTCTGGAATCCATTTGCGCCCACGGGCACGGTCGTCAGCACACTGTTCCGATCACTGAAATACTCCACGCGCCCGTTGAGCGCCACCTTCGGATTCAGTGCATATCGGCCGACCACCGCGCCGATGTAAAATGCATCGTTCCCCGCGCCGATGGCGCGACGCTGCAAGCCATAGTCGGCGGTCAGCTCAACGCCGAATGCATCGGTCACCTGTGCCTTGAGCAGCGCCTCGTTGAGGATCCGTAGCCGCGAGCGCGCGGTATCGGGCTGCTCATTGCCGAAGAAATTGTCGTAACTGACCGTAACGGTTTGCGACAACGCATAGTCGAGCCGAAGGCCAACGGCCTTGTCGGAATTCGTCTCGGAGATGTTCTGCCATCCGTTCACGACGACGCCGGTGACCGTGAACTTCGGTGTCGCCTGCCACACCGCGCGCACGCCGGTTTCATAGTACGGCGTGTAGTCGGCGACGAAGGAGCGTGAATACGTCCAGTTGTCGCGCGAGATCCATGTCTCGTTTCCGATGTGCGAGAAGAAGATACCGCCATCGATCCACAGCTTGTCGGCTACCCTGTACCCCGCGAACGCTTCCTGAATGTGCCTGCTGAGTGAGGATCCGCTTACCGAGCCGACTGTAGGCTCTCCGGCGTAGTTGGACTGCACCGACGTGCCCGCCTGGAGAGCCAACCGGCCGTGCACGCGCGCGCCATCGACCTTTGCCTCGACGTCCGCGAGGTTGATGTTGAACTCGTTGTGTCGTGCCGGCTGCGTGGTGTACGACCGGTCGATCGAGGGCGGGCGGTTGAAATCGTATGCGTAGTAGCCATCCACGAAACCGCCGAACGTCACCTTGATCGCCGTGTCGGCTGCCGTGGCCGTGGCCGCCGAGCTGTCGGCCCGCCCCGCATTCCTTGTTGTATCCGCACTCTGCGCACGCAGCCCGACTGGGAGCGCCAGCAGAATCGTCGCGCCGACTGCAATTATCGTTTGCACCTGAAACTCCAGTCACTTTGAGAAGCGGAATCGCTGGCGTCTCCGCAATGAATCTTCCGACGTTCGAAGACGGAGCTACCTTGAGACTGTGGCGGCGGTTCGGCTGAACGACGAATCGAGCGCAAGGTTCAAGAGCAGCACGTTCACCCGTGGCTCACCGAACAATCCGAATTGCCGCCCCGTGGTGTGGCGGTCGACGAGCGTCCGAACCGCATCCACGCTCGCGCCTCGGGCCCGCGCTACGCGCGCGATCTGCTGCGCCGCGTTCGCGGGAGAAATGTCGGGATCGAGCCCCGACGCCGAGGAGGTGACCATGTCGGACGGAATTGCTCCGCGCACGGCGCCGTCCTGTGCGACAGCGCTGTCGATCGCCTGCGTGACCAGTGTGTCCACGAGCTTGCGGTCGGTGGGTCCCTTGTTGGTGCCGGAGGACGCGGTGTCATCATAGCCATTACCCGCCGCGGATGGGCGCGGATGGAAGTATTCCGGCTTCGCGAAGCTCTGGCCGATCAGACCGCTGCCGACTATCTGGCCACTCTTTGTGATGAGCGACCCGTTTGCCTGATGCGGGAACATCAATTGCGCGAGCGCGGTGACGATTCCCGGATAGATGCCGCCCGTGATGATCATGAGAGCGATCGTCATCGCGATGGCGGGCCGCAGTTGCTTACGAAGCATGGATCACGCTGCCTTTAGACGAAGTGCAGGGAGACCAGCAGGAGGTCGATGAGCTTGATGCCGATGAACGGCACGACGAGACCACCGAATCCGTAGATCAAGAGATTTCGACGGAGAATCACCGTCGCCGGCGCCGGACGGTATCTGACGCCGCGCAGCGCCAGCGGGATCAGTGCGACGATGATGAGTGCGTTGAAAATCACGCTCGCGAGGATCGCCGATTGCGGGGAATGCAGGCGCATGACGTTGAGCGCCTGCAGCGCCGGGAACGTCACGACGAACATCGCAGGAATGATCGCGAAGTATTTCGCGACATCGTTGGCGATCGAGAACGTGGTGAGTGCACCGCGAGTCATGAGCAGCTGCTTCCCGATCTCGACGACCTCGATGAGCTTCGTTGGATTCGAGTCGAGGTCGATCATGTTCCCGGCTTCCTTTGCGGCCTGGGTACCGGTGTTCATCGCCACGCCGACGTCCGCCTGGGCGAGCGCAGGCGCGTCGTTCGTGCCGTCACCCGTCATGGCCACGAGCTTGCCACCCGCCTGCTCGCGCTTGATCAACGCCATTTTGTCTTCCGGCTTTGCCTCCGCCAGGAAGTCATCGACACCGGCTTCGTGCGCGATCGACGCCGCGGTGAGGGGGTTATCGCCGGTTATCATCACCGTGCGAATGCCCATCGCCCGCAGACGGTCGAAGCGTTCGCGCATGCCGCCCTTCACGACATCCTTGAGGTAGATCACGCCGAGCGCATGCGCGACGCCGTTCTCGAGCTCCGCGACGACGAGTGGCGTGCCGCCCTGCGTGGCGATGCGCTGCACGTGCTCACCCAGGTCCGCCGGCACCGCTCCGTTATGCTCCGTAACCCATCGTGACACGGAATCGCCAGCGCCCTTGCGAAGCTGCAACGAGCCGATGTTCACGCCGCTCATGCGCGTTGCTGCGGAGAACGGGACGAACTCCATTGGCTCGTGTTGCTCGTTCTCTCGCACCGCGCGGCCACGCAGGTTGTACTTCTCCTTCGCGAGCACCACGACGCTTCGCCCTTCCGGCGTTTCGTCCGGGAGCGATGCGAGCTGCGCCCGGTCGGCGAGGCGCTCGGCCGTGACGCCCGCAACGGGAATGAACTCCACGGCCTGGCGATTGCCGAGCGTGATCGTACCGGTCTTGTCCAGCAGGAGTGTGTTGACGTCGCCGGCTGCCTCGACTGCGCGCCCTGACATGGCGATTACGTTCTGCTGGATCATCCGATCCATGCCCGCAATGCCGATTGCGGATAACAGGCCACCAATCGTCGTCGGAATGAGGCAGACGAGCAGCGCTACGAGGATGGGGATGGGTACCGGTCCGCCCGCGTAGATCGCGAACGGCTGCAGCGTCGCAACGGCGAACAGGAAAATGATCGTGAGCCCCGACAGCAGAATCGTGAGCGCGATCTCGTTCGGTGTTTTCTGCCGCGACGCTCCTTCGACCAGCGCGATCATGCGATCCAGAAACGTTTCGCCTGGATTGGCGGTGATGCGAATGACGAGATAGTCCGACAGCACCTTCGTGCCGCCCGTCACGGCCGAGCGATCGCCGCCCGACTCGCGAACGACGGGAGCGGATTCGCCAGTGATCGCCGATTCATCGACGGACGCAACGCCCTCCACGACCTCGCCATCTCCCGGGATCAGATCCCCCGGCTCGCACAACACGAAATCTCCTTTGCGCAGGTCGCTGCTCGGCACGTTCGTCGTGGTCTTCTTGTCCGCGCGATTCGGCAGTCGCTTCGCGATCGTCTCCGTGCGCGACCTGCGAAGCGTCGCCGCCTGCGCCTTGCCGCGTCCCTCGGCCATCGCCTCTGCGAAGTTCGCGAAGAGCACGGTGAACCACAGCCAGATGGCAATCTGGAGCGTGAAGCCCCAATCACCGCGCTGCTGAATGAGATCCCGCGCGAACACGAGCGTCGTCAGCACGCTGCCGACTAGCACGACGAACATGACCGGATTGCGCACCATGTGCCGCGGGTCGAGCTTGACGACCGAGTCGCGGAGGGCCTGCCGCACGATGGGCGGGTCGAACAGAGGTCGTTTCTGCGTGGCCATGGCTAGTAGAGTTTTCCGGCGCCCATGAGGAGGTGTTCGACCACCGGACCCAGGGCGAGCGCGGGGAAGAAAGTCAGTGCGCCAACGATCAGAATCACACCGATGAGAAGTACGACGAACAGCGGCGTCGTCACGGGGAATGTGCCCGCGGTCTCCGGTGCCTGTTTGCGCTCGGCGAGAAATCCTGCGAGTGCGAGCATCGGCACTTGCATGGCGAATCGCCCGATCAACGTCGCCAGGCCGAGCGCGGTGTTGTAGTAGTAGCTGCTGCCGGTCAGGCCGGCGAACGCGCTGCCGTTGTTGGCGGG
>DATHJR010000054.1:0-2133 GCA_035286525.1 Gemmatimonadaceae bacterium
GCACGTCCGGGCGCGAGAGCGCCAGCGCCGCGACGACGCCCCACATGATCGAGTCGATGCGCGTGTCGGAGCGCGCGAAATACGTCGGCTGAATCGCGTTGTAGAGCATGATCTCGCGCCACGCCTCGAAGTGCCGCCACACGGCGACGAGCACGGCCACGACGATCGCGACGGGGAGTGCGCGTTTGCGTCCGGCAAAGAGCAGCAGCGCGGGCCAGAACAGATAGAAGTGCTCTTCGACGCCGAGCGACCAGTAGTGCGAGGTGAAAAAACCAGCGCCGCCTGGGCCGAGGATGGCGGGGAGATAGTTGCGGTAGAACAGGGTGGCGGCGACGAACTCTTCGCGCACGACGGGGAGCAGCCCGATCGCGCCGAGCAGCGCGACGCAGGCGAGGTACAACAGCGCGGGCGGAAGGATCCGGAAGGCTCGGCGGATGTAGAACCGTTTGAGCGAGACGCGGCCGGCGGTGTCCCACTCCTCGAGGAGTCGCGAGGTGATGAGCAGTCCGCTGATGGCGAAGAAGAGATTGACGCCGTGCGTGCCGCTGGAGATGCGGTCGAAGAAGCTGCCGCGCCCGAGGGGTGCCGAATAGCTGTGTCCGGCATGGCTCGCCATGACGGCGATGATGGCGACTGCCCGCCAGCCGTCGAGCGTCGGAATGTATCCTTTCAGCGTCGAGGCGGGGGCGATGTCGCTCATTCGGGTGTTCGGAAGCGGAGGGTACGGTGGGGATTCCTCTTTAAGAACGATTCAGGCATCCTCTCGCCACGCGACCGCCGGCTGGCGGCCTTCATCGTGCAAGGACAGCCACAACTGATGCCACCAGAATCGCCACAGGGACCGCCTCAATGATTGGCGCACCAGAGATTGAACGGGAATTCGCGGAGTTCGTCGGCGGCGCCAGCTTTTCCTGTCTCGTCGGGAAGGGCGTCGTGAACCAGAGCGGGCACATCGTGCGCGCCTACGCCCCGCTCGGCACGCGCGCCGCGACGAGCGCGCTCGCGAGGGACTTGACAGTCTTCGGCTCGCGCGCGCGGGAAGCGGTCGGACTGCGCGCGTTCGTCGCGGTGTTCCCCGATCGCGCGCCGCGCACCGAGCTCGCCTTCGAGGCGCGCCTCTGGGCGCAGCTCCAGCGCCTCTCCGATGCGGATGATGCCGACGCAAGCTGGGATCCCTCCGTGAGCGACGACGGCGACGACCCTATGTTCTCGTTCAGCTTTGGCGGCCACGCCTATTTCGTGGTGGGGATGCACGCGCACAGCTCGCGCGTGTCGCGGAGCTTTCGGTGGCCGGCGCTCGTGTTCAATCCGCACGCGCAATTCGGGCGCCTGCGTGGCGAGGGACGCTTCGCGCGCATCCAGAAAACGATTCGCGAGCGCGAGATCGAGGTGCAGGGCTCGCTCAATCCGAATCTCGCCGACTTCGGCGAGCGCTCGGAGGCGCGCCAGTATTCTGGGCGCGAGGTGGAAGAACATTGGCGCTGCCCGTTTCACCGCGCGAATTCGCCGGCGTCGGAGAATCCATGACCGCGGTGACGCGCATGCATCTCGAGCCGCAGACCGGCGGCGCGCTCACCATCGCGCGCGGCGAGCTGCTACGGATCATCGATTCGCGCGGCGAACAGGTGAGCGACTTGGTATCCTTCGCGCGCGACGACGCGCGCGAGTGGCTTTCGTCCGGGCGCACGATCGACTACGCGAACACGATCTATCTCACCACCGGGCACACGCTCTATTCCAATCGCAGCCGCGCGATGTGGACGATCGTCGAGGACACGGTTGGCCGCCACGACTTCCTGCTCACGCCGTGCAGTCTCGACACGTTCCGCATCATCTACGGCACCACCGGGCACCATCCCAGCTGCTTCGAGAATCTCGCGACGGCGCTCGCGCCGTTCGGGATCGCACCGGACACGATCCCGACGACGTTCAACATCTTCATGAACGTGAGTGTGGCGCCGAGTGGGGAGCTCGACATCCGGCCACCGCGCGCGCGCGCGGGCGACCACATCGTGCTGCGCGCCGAGATGGACATGATCGTCGGCATCACCGCGTGCTCGGCCGAGCTGTCGAACAACGGAACGTTCAAGCCGATCGATGTGGAGCTGTTGGCGCCGGAAGCGCTTGCGGTGA
>DATHJR010000055.1:0-2252 GCA_035286525.1 Gemmatimonadaceae bacterium
CGTGCGCGTGGGTGAGACCTTCGCTGCACCCTGGCTCGATCGCATGAACGGCCCGAGCGATCAGGGCACGATCGTCGGCAGTGCCGAGATCTCGGGTATCGCGACGAGCACCGCTCGCTCCCGCATGCTGAACGAGGAACGCGCCTACATCACGCTGCCCAAGGACATCGTCCCGACGCGCGGCGACCGGTATCTCGCCTTCCAGCTCGGGCCCGTGCTCGAAGACGGATCGCAGATGGTCGAGCCCACCGGTGTGGTCGAGGTCGAGCGCGCCGAGACGGGCGATGCGTCGACGGTTCGCATCATCACGCAGTACAGCAACGTCGAAGCCGGGCAGGGGATCATCCCGATCGACCGTTTCACGCTCGGCAACGATGCGAGGCCGGCCCCGCTCATGCTGGGAACGGAGGGGCACGTGATCTTCGTTCCGGATCGCTCGGTGCTGCCGACGTTGCAGAGTTATGTGGTAATCGACGTCACGGCGAAGGATGGCGCGAAGATCGGCGACCAATACACACTGCTCGAGCCGCGCCGCAAGGTGCTCGTGAAGGGACGCGGGGACCAGGAGGTCGCCGTGCCTGAGGAGCGAGTCGCGCTGGGTCAGGTCGTGAAGGTCACGGATCGCGGCACGACGCTGATCATCGTCGATCAGCAGAATCCGTCTGTGAAGCTGGGAACCAAGGTGCGCCTCACCGCTCGCATGCCCTGATCACTGGCGCTCGCGCGCACGACCGGAACGATCGAACGGGGCTGCGCAGCACGCGCAGCCCCGCGTCGCATCTCTCACACGCGCCGTTTCTCGCTTAGATTTGCGGCTGCATGCTCGTCATCGCTCACGCCATCGCCATCTCGTGCTACATCGCGGCCGCCGGACTCGCGGCCGTACCGTTTGCGCGTCCCATCGCGGCGCCGGTGCGCGGCGTGGTGGCGCTGCTGTCGGCGGGCGTGGCCGTACATCTGGTGGCACTCCTCGCGTATACCTGGCAGTTCGGCTCGCCGCCGCTCACGGGGTTGGGACCGGCCCTCTCCACCGCGGCCTTCCTCGTCGCGGTGACGCTGCTCGGAGTGGAGGCACTCGCTCGCGAGGTCAGCCTGACGCTCGTCACGGCCCCGCTGGCCGCACTGGTGACGATCGGTGCAATGACGTCGACGATGTCGCCCGGACCGACCGCGGGAACGGCCGGCACCGTGTGGCTCGTCTTGCACGTCGCCCTCAGCCTTCTCGGGTTTGCCGCGTTCGCGGCCGCGGCCGCCTCCGGGGTGATGTATCTGCTCGAGCGGCGCGAGCTCAAGTCGCGACGCTTCGGCGCGATCTTCCGGTTCTTCCCGCCGCTGGAAACCCTCGACCGCGTCAATCATCTCGCGATCGTCTGCGGGTGGATCACCCTCACGCTCGGCGTCGCACTCGCGCTCGGGTATTCGATCGTGTATCGCGACGCGGATCATCTCAAGGTCATTTGGGGCATCACCGCCTGGAGTGCGGTGACCGCGCTCACGTTCGGCCGCGTCGTCGCAGGATGGCAGGCTGCGCGAGCGGCGATCTGGTCGAGCGCGCTCTTCGTCGCTGTCGTCGCACTCTACGTGGCGTTCCGCACGATCGGCCCGCGCTCGGGGGAATTCCTGTGAGCGAGCTCCCGCTCATGCTTCACGGCGAGGCGATCGAGGCGCTCATCGTGGGTGGCGGCGCGGTCGCCGCGCGCAAGGCGCGCGCCTTGCTCGCATCCGGCGCTCACGTACGCGTGGTTGCGACGGAGATCGGCGCCGACATGCGCGCGCTCGCAGACGAGCACGAGCGGTTGCTCCTCGAAGCGCGTCCGTACGCGAGCGGCGATGTCGGAAGCGCGCAGCTCGTGATTGCCGCCACCAGCGACCGCGCGGTGAATCGTCGCGTGGCCGATGATGGGCACGCGGCCCATCGCCTGGTGAACGTCGCCGATGACCCCGCGCGCGGCAACTGCCGCACGACCGCGACGCATCGTGCCGGCGATCTCGTGATCGGGATCTCCGCCGGCGGCGTCCCGAACGCGGCCGCGCGCATTCGCGACTCGCTGGCCGCGCGCTTCGACGATCGCTACGGACACGCGGTCGCCGCGCTGGCCATGCTTCGTCGCCGCCTCGTCGATGCCGGCGATTCTGATGCGTGGCATCGTGCCGCCGACGCGCTCATCGGAGATGACTTCTGCAGTCGCGTCGAGAAAGGGTCTCTCGAGAGCGAGGCTGAGCAGTGGCGCTGATCGTTGCGGGCGTGAGCC
>DATHJR010000056.1:0-2302 GCA_035286525.1 Gemmatimonadaceae bacterium
CGCGATCGCTCACGAACGTGAGCTTCTCCCCCTTCGGCGACCACCGGAGCTCGCTCGCGCGGCCGCGGGTGTGCATGAGCTGCGCCGCGGGCTTCGCGTCGCGGAGCGATGCACTCCATATCTCGCCGTCCTTCACGAACGCGATACGATCGCCGGTGGCCGAGATGGCGAGCGAGTGTCCGTCGCCGATGCGGCGCGGCGCGCCGCCGGAGAGCCGCACGATCCACACGGCCTGCGTTTCCCCTTCGACATTCAGCGCCGGATTAGGAATTTCCCCCTTTCCGTTCGCGCCTCCGCCGCGCACGTAGGCAATCGCACCGCCGTCCGGCGTGAACGCGAGCTCGGTGATCTCCTGACCGTCGTCGCCGCTGTACGAGGTGACCTTCTTCGCCTTGTAGTCGGGAGGACGCGCGACCCAGACGTTGCGGGAGCCGGCCTCGTCGAAGGTCCATGCGACCGCGCCGCCGGTTGGCGAGGCGACGAGCCCATCGGGGAAGGGAGCGCTGAGCAGTCCCTCGAGGGTGATCTGTTTCCCCTGCGCGGCGCAGGGAAGAGCGACCGCGAGGAGCGCGACGGCGAGCGATTGGCGCATGTTCACGGAATTCGGGAGAGCGCGGTTTGCGGCATCAATTGGCCACACGCGCAAATGGTCACCATGCACGGCATGGTGACCAATCTGCAGCCTGTCACGCGACTTCTCAATTCACAGGCGCGGCGGCGCCGCGTGCACCTACATCGAGTCGACGGGCGGCATCGAATCGATGGGTGGGTCGATCGGGTGACCGATCGGCGGCACCGAATCCGGGGGCACGCCCAACTTGCGCGGGAGATAGATGACCGCTTCGCTCTGGCTGCTCCCCGATGACGCAAATGCCCACGTCGTGTTGCTGTAGAACGGCTCGTTGGCCGGCGGAGTCGCGACGAGATAGTAGTCGCCCTCCGGAATCGACGTCACGAGAAACCGGCCGTTCTCGTCGGTCACCACTTCGCCGACCTTCGTGACGGTGGTCGTGGCGGTGTCGGATGCCGTTGCGGGCGGCACTGTGATCTTCAGGTTGAGGACCACCGTCGCACCGGGGATCGGCGTCGCCGTGCTCGGATCGAGCCCGGTCGACGAATCGACCACGACTCCCCGTAGCTCGCCGTGCGCGTTGGGATTTCCGTTCGCCACCTGAATCACGGCGCCAGACCACTGCGCAGACTTTTCCTTCGGCGCCGCGGATGAATCTGAGCAGCCTGCCATGATCACCGCGGCGGCCAGTCCACCGATCAACATGATGTGCCGCATTCGATTCTCCTGTTGAGCCGTGATCGCTCTCGTCGCAACGCGGCAGTCCCGCCGTTCGTGCCAAGCGCTGACGAGGGAGACCCCGCACGCCGCGCACGCGTCACACCAGTCCGGTGGCGGCGCACGTCAGACACGAATAAAGAGAGACCCCCGCACGGTCGCTCGCGTCACCCGGACCATCCGTTGTTCCCGCGTGTACGCTCCCCGGCGCGCCGATCTCACAATAATCGCTTGCCATATTCCGAGACGGACATCTATTGTAGTGCAGAGACGCGCATGATCCATCGAGGAGATCCATGATGATGCCCCCATCCAGTACCTCCCGGTCCGCGCTCGCCGCCGTGCTCGCCCCCATGGCCATCGTCGCGGGGCTCGCCATCACCGCGCACACGGCGCACGCGCAGGCGCTCAGCTCCTCCGTCGACATCGGTATCGCCGGCGGGAACGCGCTCGCGGGCGCATCGACGAGCGCGCTGCTCCTCCAGCCCTCGATTCGCTGGGATCATCCGAACACGAGCTTCGGCGCTCAGGCGAGCTGGCTGGCGGGCCCGCAGGCGCACCTCGATGGCGACGCTTCGATCGGCGGCCGGTACTTCTCGCCCGTCTATCGGCATCTTCGCCTCGAGCTCGGGGCTTCCGCCGAGCGCACCGCGGGGCCGGACGTCATCGCGTCATCCAACGCGCTAGTCGGCGACGCCAACCTCTCGCTCTCGCTCGGCGCCGGCGGACTTTGGATCAGCCGAGGGCAGCGCGCGAGCGCTACTTCGTCGCTCCCGTCGCACGTGCGGATGTACGGCGCGGGCACCTGGCGGCGAGTCGGCAGCGCCGTGTTCACCGCATCGGTGACCGCGAGCAGCTACGGTACCGGCGGCAACAACGGCCTCGGCGGCGCGAACAACCCCACCCTCCCCTCGGGTGACTCGCTCTGCAACATCATCGACACGGTCTCGCGCACCGCGTCCGTCGCACGTCAATACGCCGATCTCGAAAGCAGCGTGTACTGGTCGCACGGCG